>CAJOMW010000112.1 GCA_905235695.1 uncultured Clostridia bacterium
AAAGGTGCTTACGGACGAAGAGCTGCGCGAGGTAAAGTCAAGGAAGATACGCTGGGGCTGCGACATTTGCCAGGAGGTCTGCCCGATGAACAGGGACGTCCCGATAACGCCGATAAGGTTCTTCCACGAGGATATTATCGAGCGGGTAACTCCGGAAATGCTCGAGGAAATGACAAAGGACGATTTCAAAAAGCGAGCTTTTGCGTGGAGAGGGAAGAAGACAATACTCAGGAACGTAGAGTAAAAACAGTCGGATGTGGATGGAAATATTCGGATTTGACTTTTTTTATATATGATGTTATAATATTCAAAAAGAAAGGTGTGAGAGTGTTGAAAAGGGTAATTATACTAATTGTTTTGACGTTTACTCTTGCCTGCCTTGCGGTCTGCGCAGAGGAAGACTTTGACGGTTATATCATCAAATTCAAAGACGAAGAAGCCCTGCAGGCAGCGACAGACTACATATATTCAACTCCTCGCCTTATGTCGGCAGGGGAAGAGGATAAAGCCCCCCTCGGCGACATATACGAGCCGCAGAGCATATATAAGACATACGACGAAAACCTCATAAAGCGGTTTGAGGAGATGGGACTTCTCGAGTACTGCGACAAGGATGTATGCTTTGAATTGTTCGAGTACGATTACAACGATCCGGAGCTGACAAACCAGTGGGCTTACGGAATTACAAATGCGAGAAGGGCATGGGATCTCGGAATATACGGGAATAACGTCACCGTTGCTGTGCTTGACAGCGGAGTAAAAGGAGATCACCCGGATCTTTCCGGAAATATTGCCGAAGGCGGCACGCACTTTTACAGGGGCAGCGACGGAAATGTAGCTATTATTCCGACGGCTTGGGGCACGGCACGAGAGTGTCCGGCATAATAGCCGCAGAGGCTAACGGCGTCGGCGTTGTCGGACTTGCGCACAGAGTAAAAATAATACCGGTAAAGATAGCCGACGCTTCGGACGTTTACCTGAGTGTCTTAGTTGCGGGACTTGAGTATGTGTTGGATAATCTTGACGTAGATGTAATTAACCTGAGCCTTGGTTTTTCCGATGGAAACAACAGCGTTAAAAGCGCTGTCAAGCGTGCGATAGATAAGAATATAATCGTCGTGTGCGCCTCGGGAAATTACGGTGATAAAAACGGAAATCCCGTTTTGTATCCGGCAGCCTACTCACAGACGTATCCGGGAGTAATAAGCGTTTCCGCAATTCAAAGAAATTCCAACAATACCTATCAGATAGCGTCTTATTCCACCTACAACAACTATGTAACGATAGCTGCTCCGGGTTCGGGCATACGCTCTACATCGTATGTGGGAGGATACAACAACGGCGACGGCACATCGTTTGCGTCTCCGTTTGTCGCCGCCGCCGCCGCACTCGTAAAATCCATAGATAGGAGCATAACCCCTGCCGCGTTCAGACAGGCGCTCATATCAACGGCCGATAAAACGCTCCTTGGCGGCGAGCTGTTTAACGAGTATTACGGCTACGGAGTTATAGACGTCGGCGCACTCATTGAGAAGGTCATTACCGACAGGACTTCGGACGGCTTCATTTCCCCGATAGACAGGAAGACCGACGGAAGCGTCACCGTAAGGCTTTATAATCCGTCGGCAAGAGACATTCAGAGCAGCTTTATAGCGAGGGCGTTAAATTCAGAAGGAAGACTTACGCAGACGGCAGTCAGAAACGTACAGTTAGACGCCGGGGAGTATAAGGAATACGACATATCGGATCTTTCGAGCGGCGAAATAAGCTGCTATTTCCTCGAGCACACTTTTCTCAGACCTCTCTATAAAGTGATAAAGGGATAGAAACATATACACAGAATAAAAGATGAGCGGCACAGGTTCTTCCTGTGCCGCTTTTTTTTTTAATATTAAAGGCACGAAAACCGGAATTTTCGTGCCGTTCTTTTATAAATTGAGAAGTATTACCGCTCCGACGCCTATAAAGAAGCCGACCTTCTGAAGGGAGGTCATCTTTTCTTTGTATACAAGCATCGACAGCAGAAACGCCGCTATCATGCCGCCTGCCGAGATTATCGGGAACATGACGGATACGTTTATAAGACCGGATGCGACCAGAAGTATCACGAGAAGGTTAAGCCCTCCGTTAAATACGCCGCTTCCGAACGCATATACGGATCCGCGCCGGAGCACCTCTTTATGTACGTCTCTCTCAAATATAAGTGAAAGAACGGTCATTATGGCGAAGAATATCCCGAGCGCAAGTATCATGAACTCGTTTTTAAGGTCTTCTCCGAGGCTCTTTACGAATACCGTCTGTACCGTCGAACACATACCGTTTCCGACAAACGTAAAAGCCGCGAATATTATCCATCTCAGAGATACGGGATCTTCGCCTTTCTTTCTGAAATTGACGAAGAAGAGCGATATCATGAGGAGCGCAAGTCCCGCCCAGAAGTATATCGACGGAACGTCGCCGAGAAATATTATCCCGTAGAAAGTCGGGATTATCAAAGAGTAGTCGTTTATGAGATTTGTGAGCGCAACCGGTCCGTGCCTGAAAGCCAGCACGATAAATACCATGGAAACGCCGTAAGATATGCCGAATGCTATCGAATACGGCAGTATTTCCGGAGAGAAGTGAAGGTCGAATCCGGAACTTATGAGAAACACCAACGCCGCACCCAAAGCCGTGAGACTTCCGTAAGCAAAGATGCCCCGATCGCTTGTCTTTATATTGTAATGCTTTTGTCCGACGGTCTGAAGAGTTATGCAGACTATTATTGCAAGGAGTAAGATATATTGCATTGAGATCAACTGTCCTTTTTGTATTATTCTTCAGATAAGCCATCGGGGTACGGGAGCATTGTGCAAGACAGCATATTATTTGCTTTCGTCTTTTTCTGCCTTTGCGAGGTATTCCTTGACCTTTGAAAAGCTCATATCGCTTATGTCGTGCTCTATTTTGCAGCTGTCCTCGTAAGCGATTTCCTCGTCAACACCGAGCCTCATAAGAGCTTTTGCGATTATCTGATGCCGCTCGTATATGCGCTCTGCAATTTCAAGTCCCTTTTCCGTGAGGGTGATCGCTCCGTCCTGATCCATGATAATATAGCCTTCCTCGCGGAAGTGCTTCATGGCAATGGAAACACTGGGCTTTGTGAATCCGAGCTCGTTTGCAATGTCAATACTGCGCACGTATCCTTTTTCGTTCCTTATCATGAGTATGGATTCGAGATAGTTTTCCGCGGACTCTTTGATTACCACTTTTATCACCCCTGTACTGAATTATTATAGATATTATACATTAAACCGCTTGTTCTGTCAAGAAATAACTGTCAATTTTTCATAAAAACAGGGGATATATACCTGCGCTCCGAAAAAGCCGCTGCTTTATTCGCCCTTGTACTCGTCAAAGACGATGCGCACCTTGAACAGATCTCCGTCTATCGTCAGAAAGAGCTTGCCGCCCTGAAGCTCTGCAAGGCTCCCGGCAATAGACAGCCCGAGACCGCTTCCGTCCGTGTGCCTTGACGCATCGCCTCTGACAAATCGCTCCATAAGCTCGTCGCTCGATATGTTCAGCGGGTATTTGGATACGTTTTTAAACTCCATTGATACCTTGCCGCCGCTAAGCGCCGTGTTTACGTATACACGGGTGTTTTCCATAGCGTATTTGCATATATTGTTTATGATGTTGTCGAGCACCCTCCACATCAGCCTTCCGTCAGCCTTTATGCAGGTGCCTTCGTCTGCAAGACTCGTTATAACTTCAAGCCCTTTTTCGTTGAACTTCTCCTCGTATTCGCCTATTGCCTGAGACAGCAGTACGTTTATATCCGTCTTTTCGGCGTTTACCTGTATGTTTCCCGTCGACGCCTTGGACGCTTCGAGAAGGTCCACCGTCAGCTTCTGAAGCCGCTTTGACTGGCGGTCGAGGACCTCGAGATATTCCTTTGCCTTCTCCGGCTGAATGTCTTCCTTCTTCATGAGGTCAACGTAGTTGACTATGGAGGTCAGCGGAGTTTTCAGGTCGTGCGACACGTTTGTTATAAGCTCTGTCTTGAAGTGCTCGCTCTTCATCCTGTCGTTCACTGCCTTCTGCATACCGTCGCTTATGCTGCTTAGGCTTTCGGCGTGGCGCTTAAAGTCGCCTATCATGTTTCGTGTATCTACCTTGTACTCTAAGTTTCCGCTGGCTATCTCCTCGCTCGCTTTGGACAGCTTTTTGAGGTCAATAACCGAGAAGAACACCACAGCCGTTACGACTATCTTCTCCGCAAACCACCACAGTGCGATAGTCTGTTTGTCCGTACATATTATCACTGTCAGCTCAAGCAGTGACATGACCGTATATACGATTGCCGTTTTCCATATAAGGGGTATGTTCCCGGCAATAAAAGCTATTTTTTGTCCGAAAAGCCGCAGTACCTTCCATATAAGGCGCAGAACCATGAAAATGACGTTGTTCCGCCACCATTCGCCCTTCTTCAGCCGAGTTGCGAACGTGAGTATGACAGACAGTGCGAGAAGTCCCGTGACAAGTGCGCACACACACGCCAAAACCAGTGCGAGCGCCGCAAGGTCGTAACCGCCGGAAAAGTAAGCTATCAGCAGTGCGAATGCGGCAATAAGCAGAGCAACCACGCCGGTGACAAACGCAATGTACAGATCGAGCGGCACCTTGTCGAGAAGGTTCAGATATATTCCGTCTACGCCTTTCTTGTG
>CAJOMW010000113.1 GCA_905235695.1 uncultured Clostridia bacterium
TCAAGTATCCTCTCCCTGCCGGCAAGTGCGCTCACAAGCATGATAAGCGTGCTTTCGGGGAGGTGAAAATTCGTTATGAGGCAGTCTATCGCCTTGAAGGAGTAGCCGGGATAGATAAATATATCGGTGTTGTCGCTCTTTGCGGAAAGAAAACCGTTTTCATCGACAGCGCTCTCAAGCGTGCGGCAGGAGGTCGTGCCGACAGAGAATATCCGTCCGCCGCTTCGCTTTACGCGGTTGAACTTCTCTGCGCTCTCGGCGGACACCGTGTAGTATTCGCTGTGCATCTTGTGGTCGGTTATTATCTCCTCTTTGACCGGGCGGAACGTTCCGAGCCCCACGTGAAGCGTGACGTATATTATCTCAACGCCCATGTTTTCTATCTCTTTGAGAAGCTCTTTTGTGAAATGCAGTCCGGCAGTCGGCGCCGCAGCCGAGCCCTCGTACTTCGCATAAACCGTCTGATAGCGGTCCTTCGGGCTCTCGCGGCTGGTTATATACGGCGGAAGCGGCATTTCTCCCACCTTGTCGAGCACCGAGAAAAATTCGCCCTCAAATTCAAATTCGATTATCCTGTTTCCGTCTTCGAGCACCCTTGTGACCGTGCCGCTCAGCTCGCTTGAAAAGTATATCTTCGTCCCCTCATGAACCTTTTTGCCGGGGCGGACTATCGTCTCCCACTCTCTGTCGCCGAGCCGCTTTAACAGAAGAACTTCTATCGTGCTGTCGGCAAGGGTATCAGATATTTTTCCGTCCGAGTCCTTTGCGTATCTCTTTCCGAATATTCTGGCCGGTATTACCTTCGAGTCGTTCAGCACGAGAGCGTCGCCGGGACGCAGATAGTCCTTTATGTCGTAAAAGTGCCTGTGATATATGTTTCCTGTCGCCCTATCGAGCACCATAAGCCGGGAGTTATCGCGCTTTTCGGCGGGTGTCTGCGCTATGAGCTCTTCGGGCAGATCGTATGCATACAGTGATTTTCTGAGTACTTCTTCCATTATTTTAGGTGTCCTTTCAAGCCGTCTTGCTATTTTGAAATATCGACGAGAAGCGTCAGCTTCTTTTTTGGGGTGACGGTCAGGTTGTTGTCCATGACGACAGTCTTTCCGCTTATGTCGCACGGCCATATCCTTCCGCCGTACAGCACCTTGTAAGGTCTGTGAGGCGAGATGAATTTTCTTATCCTCACTTCGCCGTAAAGCAGATTCAGCTCTATGTAGTCAACGCCCATCTCCACGTATCCGTAAGCCTCGTCAAAGCTCACGAAGCACCTGAAGGTGCCGTCCTCGTCGAGATACTTTTCGTCGGGAGCAAAAGACAGGGACATATCGTTCTTGTCGTATTCAAAGCCCGAGAATGCGGTGAGCAGTGAGAATGAGCCGGATAAGGCGGCGTAAAGGCCGCAGCTGTCGTCAAACTCCTTTTCCCACAGCTCGTCGAGAAGGTCGAGGCACGTCTGTGTGCTTCCGAACCTCTCAAGCGCAGCGCAGACGGTGACGTCGGCATCTTCCGGGCTTGTTTTCGCCCCGGCGATCGCCCTGTCAACCGTGTCGCTGTCAAAGAGCATTACGCCGCAGCAGTTGAGCGCCGTCCACTGCGCCCGAAGTATGCAAAAGCTGACCTTTTCGGCCTTATCTCTGAAAAACGGCGCAAATAAGCCGTTCAGCGACTCGTATTCCACTATGAACGATATCTTTCTCTTCCTGTCGCTGAGTATGTCCGCAAGGTCCGACACCACAAGAAGCGTCAGAAGCAGATGTGACGCCGCCGAGGCAAACGAAGCGTCGCCGAGAGAGCCGCTCATATACCTGCCCAGAACTGCAAGCGTCTCTGCGCAGAAGGCTATGTCCACCCAGCTCTCCGATAAGAACACCATGTTGCCCGTTCTGCGGTAGTACGAGTACAGCTTTATGAGGAGTTTCGAAAATTCCGTCATATCGTCGACCGACGGCTTGTACTCCTCTTCCGAAAGTATCCTGTCAATAACCCTTCTGAGGGCATTTTCCGCTCCCTTTTCCGAGAGCTTCGGAAAGAGGCAGTCTATGACGTTTGGGTACTGCGAAACTCCGGCCGGCTCTGAGAGAACGCCGTCGCCGGTACGC
Organism: uncultured Clostridia bacterium; assembly: GCA_905235695.1. Lineage (GTDB taxonomy): Bacteria > Bacillota > Clostridia > Oscillospirales > CAG-382 > UMGS882. The sequence goes on from CAJOMW010000113.1 coordinate 2,103, forward strand.
AAAACGCCCGGCATACGGGCATATTTCAGCGACAGAGCCGCAAAGTCCTTTATCTTTTCCGGCACGGTGTTGTCCATTGCCATCTGAAGCGCAGCGCAAAGTCCGTCGCGGTCGAGCCTGTCAAGATTCTTAAAGCAGTATGAAGCGCAGCTCGCCGCATCTGCAAAATAGTGGGTGTGGTAGCTCTTCCGGAGCGAGCCGTCCCTCTTTTCACAGCACGGAATGTTCCACGCATATATAATTCTGAATATAGTCTGCCCGTGAGGCTCCGCACGCCCGTGGCACGAGATGATTGCGGAAGCGCCGCCGTCGACGTTCTTTGCGACGGAGGAGCCGAGAAATCCGCCGCTTTCGGAAAACCTGCCGTAAAACTCAGCGTCCGAGAGAATGCCGCACGATTGGTAGGTGAAGTTGTCGGCGTTTGTCGCTATGCAGAACTGCTCGGGAAGCATATCCGCAGCCTGTCTGCCCTCAAGCGTAAGCATCGCCGCTCCCGACTCACGGTCGTATTCGAGACGTGTTGAAGCATTGTCAAAGCAAGCCCTTATCATGGCTCCGAGCGACAAGGTCGCAGGCGTATCCGAAGCGTTTTGCACCGATACGAGAAACGACGCCGAAGGTATGCCCGAATCCGCCGCACTTAGAGGGATAACGGGCGCACAGGCGCGAAGGGAGACGGTTATGTTTTCGTCAAGCGAAAAAGTATATCCGCTGTTATGACTTATGGATTCATAGCTCTTCAAACGTGCCAAAGGAACCTTGTCCGACTCCTTGAGCAGAGCGCAGACATACTCTTTATCCGTATCGTATTTTACCGCCGCACAGAACGTAAGCGGATCCTCCGCTGTCTTCCCGTCCGGCTTCTCGCTCGGGTATACGAGCTCGCTATGTCCGCTTTTGTCCATGAGCAGAGTACCCGTTCCGAAACCGCCGAAAATTGCGGTGTCGGCGACACTCTTCAGCGTCCGCAGCCTTTCCTTTAGCACGTCTTCACCTCCGTCCGATTTTGTCGTATTTTCTCACATTTTACAAAATAAGCGTAAAGTACACTGCAATTATAACACAGCTTTTTGCGATTTGCAAGATGAAAAGAGGGGAGAGGGCGAATTTGCGTCCGCTCACGAATAATTATCCCAAAATTTTAAAAAATATATCTGCAAAAAAAAAAAGGTTGACAATGAGGGAAGAATGAAGTAAAATCAATTTGGACGAACAACGATAAGCGGTATATAACGCGCGCAAGACGCCGTGTATATAAAAACTTTTTAGCGAGGTAAGAGCTATGAGCAAACTCAGAATAGGTATAATAGGATGCGGAGGAATCGCAAACGGCAAGCACATGCCGGCACTCAAAAAGATAAGCGAGGTCGAAATGGTCGCATTCTGCGACATCGTGGAGGAGAGAGCTGTCAAGGCGGCAAAGGAATACGGAACGCCCGATGCAAAGTGCTATACAGATTACAGGGAGCTGCTCAAGGACAAGAGCATAGACGTCGTTCACGTCTGCACGCCTAACCGCGAGCACAGCTTCATGACCATAGACGCACTCGAGGCAGGCAAGCACGTTATGTGTGAAAAGCCGATGGCAAAGACGTATGCGGAGGGCAAGGCAATGCTCGAGGCCTCAAGGCGTACCGGCAAGAAGCTCGCCATAGGCTATCAGAACAGACAGACTGCGGAAGCGCTCTATATTAAGGCGGCTTGCGATGCAGGCGAGCTCGGAGATATATACTATGCGAACGCAATAGCTCTCAGAAGAAGAGCCGTTCCGACATGGGGCGTATTCCTCAACGAGGAGGAGCAGGGCGGCGGTCCGCTCATAGATATAGGAACCCATGCGCTCGACCTCACCCTCTGGTGCATGAACAACTACAAGCCCAAGATGGTAGTCGGCACGAAATACAGAAAGCTCGCCGATCAGACCAATACCGCAAATGCGTGGGGCGACTGGGATCCCAAGGAATTTACCGTTGAAGACAGCGCATTCGGCTTCATAACCATGGAAAACGGCGCGACGGTAGTGCTCCAGTCGAGCTGGGCGCTCAACATTCTCGACGCAAAGGAAGCTTGCTTCAGGCTCTGCGGCACAAAGGCCGGAGCGGACACAGTCGACGGTGCGAGAATAAACGGCGTGAGATTCGGCAGACAGTACGTTGAAAAGCCCGACCTGAGGGCAGGCGGCGTAGCGTTCTACGACGGTGCGAGCGAATCGCCTTCCGACAGAGACATGAGACTTTGGATAGACGCTATACTCGGCGACAAAGCTCCGTGCGTTCTTCCCGAACAGGCTCTTTGCGTAACGAGAATACTCGAAGCCATATACACGTCTTCCGAGACCGGAAAGCCCGTATATTTTGAAGACTGAAAACAAACATGGGCGGAAGAGATTCCGCCCTTTATCCGTTTTTGCGGCAAAGCAGCGATTTTAAGGAGAAAATATGCAAAACCTTACATTCAGAAAAGCCGGGAGGAAGGACGTTCCGCTCGTGCTTGATTTTATAAAGAAGCTTGCGGAATATGAGAATATGTCGGACGACGTTGTTGCGACGGAAGAGCTGCTGACAGAGTGGCTTTTTGAAAAAGAGAGCGCTGAAGTTATCTTTGCCGTTGATGGCGGAAAGGAAGTCGGCTTTGCGCTCTTCTTCCACAACTTCTCTACGTTTCTCGGCAAGGTCGGACTTTACCTCGAGGACCTCTTTGTGCTCAGTGAGGAGAGGGGAAAGGGCTACGGCAAAGCGCTCATAATGAAGCTTGCGGAGATAGCCCTCGAGCGCGGCTGCGGCAGATTCGAGTGGTCGTGCCTCGACTGGAACACCCCGAGCATAGAGTTTTATAAGTCGCTCGGAGCGGTTCCGATGGAGGAGTGGACGGTGTACAGACTTACCGAGGACAAGATGAGAGAGCTTGTCAGGGAAAAATAAGTCCGGTACGGGACTTATAATTCGTAATTTACGGCAAAGTCAGAAATTTTTTTGAAACTCTTACGTTAAAGCCGCAAAAATTTTCAGCTTGATGAACGATGAGCTTGTCAGGCTTAAATTTTTCACACGGCAAAGAAAACGACCGAAAACGGGAAGGTGCGCTATATGACAGGATGTACCCTCTGCCCGAGAAGCTGCGGCACGGACAGAAGCAAAGGGCAGGGCTTTTGCGGTGCGCCGCGCGATGTGCGCATTGCGAGAGTCGGACTTCACGAGTGGGAGGAGCCGTGCATCTCATACGGAAAAGGCTCGGGTACGATATTCTTCTCCGGGTGCAATCTCAAGTGCGTCTTTTGCCAGAATCACGAAATATCAAGAGGGCTTAAAGGCAGGGACGTCGACGTGCAAACGCTTGCCGGTGAGATGCTCGGTCTTAAAGATATGGGTGCGTCGAATATAAATCTCGTTACCCCTACGCACTACGCCGACAGGATAGTCGAAGCGCTCGACATCGTAAAGGATTCTCTCGGAATACCGGTGATATGGAACACATCGGGATACGAGAGCGTTGAGACACTCAGAAGGATGCGCGGATACGTCGACGTGTACCTCCCGGATATAAAGTATTTTTCCCCCGAATACTCAAAGAAGTACTCGGGAGCAGAGGACTACTTTGAGAGGGCGTCGGCGGCTCTTGAGGAAATGATGTCGCAGTGCGGCTACGCTTCCTTTGACGGCGAAGGACACCTCAAAAAAGGCGTCATGGTACGTCACCTCGTCCTGCCCTCACTATACCGTGACAGCGTTGAGATACTCGGATACCTCTCCGAAAAATACGATGCGTCGAGATTTGCCGTCAGCCTCATGTGCCAGTACTTCCCCACGCCCGCCTGCGCCGCATTTCCCGAAATAAACCGCCGCCTCACTACGCTCGAATACGAAAAGGTAGTGCGTTATGCACGGGATAAGGGCTTTGCAGTGGGATTTTTGCAGGAGCGCACCTCGGCGAGAGAGGAATACGTGCCAAAGTTCGATTATTGAGAGAAATTTAAAAAATAGCCTTGTAAAAGTTGTAATATTGTTGTATAATTGTTAAGTAATAGCTTTGCTCGGAAAGGGCTGATTGAAAAATGATAGATATAGCCATAGATCTCGGGACTGCGACAGTGCTCGTATATGTAAAGGGTAAGGGAGTAGTGTATGAGGAGCCCTCCGTCGTCGCAGTGGACAAGGCGACGGGAAAGGTGCTGAAGGTCGGCAAGGACGCACAGATGATGCTCGGAAGGACACCGGGAAATATCCTTGCCGTAAAGCCGCTTCAGGACGGCGTTATATCGCAGTACGACGTAACCCTCAAAATGCTCAAATACTTCATCCGTAAGGCTACCGGTCCCACCATCTTCAAGCCTCGCGTCATGGTATGCGTACCGAGCGGTATAACCGAAGTCGAGGAGCGTGCGGTGTACGACGCTACCATCGCCGCCGGCGCAAAGAAGACGTACCTCATCGAGGAGCCGCTTGCTGCCGCAATAGGCGCCGGCATAGACGTCTCAAAGCCGAAAGGTCACATGATAGTCGACATAGGCGGCGGAACGACCGATATAGCCGTGATATCACTCGGCTCGATAGTGGTATCGGACTCGGTGAAAATGGCCGGAAACAAGATAGACGAAGAGATAATCAAATATATCCGCCGCAAGCACAACGTCCTCGTGGGCGAAGTGACGGCGGAGGAGATAAAGAAGAAGATAGGCTGCGTGTGGCCGTTTGACAATCAGTACGTCATGGACGTCAAGGGCAGATGCCTCAAGGAAGGACTTCCGAAGATGATAGAGATAAATTCCGAAGAGGTCAGGGAAGCCATAACGCCTATGGCAAAGTCCATAGTCGACGCAATATGCCACGTCCTTGAGCGCACTCCGCCGGAGCTTGTCGGAGACATTGCCGCGAGCGGAATAGTCATGACCGGCGGCGGAAGCCTGCTCTACGGAATGGACAGGCTCATCGAGCGTGCGAGCGGAATAAAGACGTATATTGCCGAAAATCCCACGTCCTGCGTCGTCATAGGCACGGGCAGATCTCTCGACAATATGCAGGTCCTGCCGGAGGGCATAATAAACATTTCCCGTCAGAGGCAGGAAAGACTGTAATACGCAAAACAAAACCGCCGCACGGCGGTTTTGGCTTGTCGATAAAGCTATATTTTAC
>CAJOMW010000114.1 GCA_905235695.1 uncultured Clostridia bacterium
TGAAGCTCCCGAAGGTAAGCGGATACATAATAACCGGCATACTTATAGGTCCGCATCTCTTTGGGATAATCCCCGGGTACATAGTTGACGGTATGAGCTTCGTGAGCGATATAGCCCTCGCGTTCATAGCGTTCGGCGTCGGGCAGTTCTTCAAGGCGGAGACGCTGAGAGAGACGGGCATATCCGTAATAATCATAACCCTGTTTGAGTCGCTTTTGGCAGGCGTCGTCGTAACGCTCTCGATGCTGTTCATATTCCGCCTCGATTTTGCGCTCTCGCTTCTTCTCGGAGCGATAGCGACCGCAACAGCACCCGCAAGCACGCTCATGACGATAAATCAGTACCACGCACGCGGAAAATTCGTAAACACGCTCCTTCAGGTGGTTGCGCTTGACGATGTGGTGTGCCTTCTCGTATTCAGCGCCGTCGCAGCCGTCGTAAATGCGAGAGAAGCCGACAGCACCTCCGTTGCGAGCATACTGCTTCCCATAGTTTATAACGTAGCTTTTATGCTGATAGGCGCACTGTTCGCCGTCGTGCTCTACAAGCTCCTCTGGCCGCACCGCAGCACGGACAACAGACTTATAATAACAGTGGCAATGCTGCTCGGTCTATCCGGTCTTTGCAGTATTTTCGACGTATCTCCTCTGCTCTCATGCATGGTGTTCGGAGGTGTGTATATGAATCTTGCCAAAGACAAGGAGCTGTACCGCCAGATAAACGTCTTTACACCCCCGATAATGCTGCTGTTCTTCGTGGTGTCGGGCATGAATCTCGACATAAGACTGCTTGCGACCTTCGGCATAGTCGGAATAGCGTATTTCGTTATAAGAATAATAGGTAAGTATCTCGGAGCCTTTTTGGGATGCGTCATAGTCAAGGCTGAAAAGCCCATAAGAAACTACCTCGGAGCCGCACTCGTGCCGCAGGCGGGAGTTGCGATAGGACTTGCGTACCTCTCTCAGAGGATACTCCCCGAAAATATCGGCAGCCTCCTCATGACTATAATCCTCGCCTCGTCCGTACTCTATGAGCTGATAGGTCCGGTCTGCGCAAAGATAGCGCTTTTCAAATCCGGCGCAATACAGAAGGACGATAAACAAAGCACCGCCAAAGAGGTGAAAGATAACTCCGACAACATAGTGGACGAGGGCAGCATTCAATGATTGTGAAATTGTAGATTTTTGCTTCGCAAAAATCAGAATTCATTTTAATGCGAGGCTCCGCCTCGCGCTCCGCTTAACCCCTTTTTGAAAAAAGGGGTTAAGAATACCAAAAACTTTTTATATCGTGAAGTTTTAATAATATTATTCTGAAAAATTCATTCCGCCGTAAAGAGGATATTCTTTTTCTGATTATGCAATTTGCAGAAAACGGCGAACTTTTGCTGTTAAAAATATATAAAAAATCAATAAAAGTAAAAAAATAGCGAAAAAGTACTTTACAAACCAAATATCTTGTGTTATAATACGTACGAAAGAGGGAAGGACTTCCCGAAATCATTCAGCAAATCCTTTAATTCGGTACGAGATGCCGGCAAGGTTTGATAAAAAGGTATTTTTCCGCAAAGTTGAGAGGAAAACTACGTCTGTACGCCTGCCGGGATCGGCAGGCTTTTTTTGATGCTGAAAAAGAAGAGAGGTGCGTTGGTGAAATGCTTGAAAAGGTCATAATGGACGAGAACAGCGTCAACAGAACGCTCCTTCGCCTTGCGCACGAGATAATAGAAACCAATCCCGACGACGACACGGTATGCCTTGTGGGAATACGCCGCAGAGGCGTGCCGATAGCGAAAAAGCTCGCGGAAAACATAACGAAATTTTCGGATATGAAGGTAATGCAGGGCGAGCTTGATATAACGCTCTACCGCGACGACCTCGAGGAAATGTCGGAGCAGCCGAAAACGCACTCAATGTCCCTTGATTTTGACGTGAAGGGCAGGACGATAATACTCGTCGACGACGTAATATACACGGGAAGAACGGCAAGGGCGGCGATAGATGCGATAATAGACGTCGGCAGGCCGTCAAAAATAAAGCTGTGCGTGCTGATAGACCGAGGGCACAGAGAGCTTCCGATACGGGGAGACTACGTCGGCAAGAACGTCCCCACCTCTCACAAAGAAGTGATAAGCGTAAAGGTGCCGGAGTATGACGGAGTGACTGAGGTAGTCATTCGGAAGGCGGACGAATAAAGTATTTTCGGGCGAAAGCCTTAAAATAATATATTAAATTTTTAGGAGGACTTGAAGTCATGAATCTCGTCTACGGAGTAAAAGACAAACCCAAATTCGGGCAGCTTATCGTGTTTGCGTTCCAGCAGCTGCTCGCCATTCTCGCAGCAACAATAGCGGTTCCGATGATAGTCGGAAACGGTATGAGCCAGTCGGCGGCGCTCTTCGGAGCAGGTGTAGGTACGATAGTTTACCTTCTCTTCACAAAGTTCAGAAGCCCTGTTTTCCTCGGCTCCTCTTTCGCATTCCTCGGCTCGATGTTCGCAGCATTTGCAGGCGCCGTTTCCACTGAAGCAGGCTACGCCGGAATACTTATCGGCGCAATATTCGCAGGTCTTGTATATGTAGTTATCGCCATAGTCGTAAAGATCGGCGGCGTTAAGTGGATAGACAAGCTTATGCCTCCCGTTGTCATAGGCCCCACGGTCGCAATAATCGGTCTCTCTCTCGCCGGAAACGCAGTCGGCGACGCACTTACCTTCGCAAATAACAACGGTTCCGCATACGAAATGGGCGCAAAGGGCTGGATAGGCTTTGCATGTGCGCTTGTAACGCTCTTTACCGTAATGATTTGCTCCGTATTCGGCAAGAAGATGGCAAAGCTCATTCCCTTCGTTATCGGTATAGTTGCAGGATACATAGTAGCCGCAATATTCACGGTAATAGGAATGGCTACGGGCAATGAAACCTTCATGATAATAGACTTCTCGCTCTTCCAGAACATGCAGTGGGTTCCCGACTTCACGTTCATAAAGGCAGCAAAGGGGCTCTCTGCGATAGATGGCAAGTACATAGCGACGATAGCGGTTGCGTACATTCCCGTTGCGTTCGTCGTATTTGCGGAACACATAGCAGACCACAAGAACCTCTCCTCCATAATAGACCACGAGCTTCTTGAAGACCCCGGCCTTCACAGAACTCTTCTCGGCGACGGCGTAGGCTCGATGGCGGGCGCATTCTTCGGCGGCTGCCCGAACACCACATACGGCGAGTCCGTAGGCTGTGTTGCGATAACCGGCAACGCATCCGTAATAACCATTGTCGCTACCGCAATAATGGCGATAATCGCTTCGTTCATAGGTCCTTTCGTAACCTTCCTCGCTACCATTCCCTCATGCGTAATGGGCGGCGTATGCATAACGCTCTACGGCTTCATCGCCGTATCCGGTCTCAAGATGATACAGAAGGTCGACCTCAACGAAAACAACAATCTGTTTGTAGTATCCGTTATACTTATAGCGGGCATAGGCGGAATGACGCTGAGCATCGGTGCGGTAACGCTTACGGAAGTAGCCTGCGCGCTCATACTCGGAATAGTTGCAAACCTTGTACTCAATCGTAAAAAGTCGAACAAGTAATTAAGCTCTCAGCTCAAAGTTAATATATGGGAAGGCGCCGGCTGACATAAGCCGGCGCCTTTTTGCGCCTATCTTTAATATGCCGGGACTGTCGGCGTTTTTTGCGAGCCTGGGGGCGGCCTGCATACCGTGCCGCTTTTAATGTCCTTTTTCTGTTACCCTGCTGAGCGCAGGTGCGGCTACCAAAGCTCCTTCGGAGCTTTGGGAATACGGATTGTACTTTTCTTGAAAAAGAAAAGTACCAAAAGATTTTTGCCCTTCCCTCTTGCGGGAATGGCAAATCGAAGGACGCTGCGTCGTCGCATTACGGGTTCC
>CAJOMW010000115.1 GCA_905235695.1 uncultured Clostridia bacterium
TGTATAATTATATAACCAAATCCCGCCTTTGTCAACAGTTATTACTTTTTAATATTATTGTTCACCGATTGTATATTGACAAATCATAAAAAATATATATAATAGTATCTTAGAGTTGCATAACTTTGTGCAGGTCAGTACTATTATTCGTTAAGCTACGTATAATTGTCCAGAGCGAAAGGAATGGTCATTGCTATGAGCAAAAAAACCCCGAGAATATATATTCCCGCAGCTACCATGCGCCAGATGACGCTTGCAAATATGCAGAAAAGACCGGATAAGCCGGTTTACAGATATAAGGCAAAAGACGGCACAATAATAGATGTCACCTACTCCGAGTTTCATTACAGGTGCGAAACACTTATGTCCGCAATAAAAAACAGAGGGCTTTCCGGCAAGAGGATAGCCATTATCGGCGAGACCTGCCCCGAGTGGCTTGAGTTTTTCATGGCGGCTGTATCTGCAAATGCTGTTGCAATTCCTCTGGACAGGGAGCTTCTCATAACCGAGATCAAGGGCTTTCTTGAGCTAAGCAAAGCAGACGCCATAGTTTTCTCGCCCAAATACTCAAAGAAGTATCACGAGCTTTCGGAGATCGGTGCGCTCGACTCGCTTGAATATATCATACCTCTGTCTTTCGATGAGATAGGCGAGGTTTCCGACGAGAGGGTAATAAGCCTTGAGAAATTCACGGAGGGAGCAGAGCCGGAGGATATTCAGCCGTCCGAGATAATGCGCCAAAAGCCGAGGGGAGATATGAGCGTAATGCTCTTCACGTCGGGAACGACCGGCACAAGCAAATGCGTAATGCTTTCTGAGCGGAATATCATGTCCTGCGCAACCGCATCCTGCTCAGTTGTAAATTTCAGTGAAGACGACGTGATACTCTCAGTTCTTCCGATACACCACACATACGAGCTCACCATAACCTTTGCGGAAATGCTTTACGGCATGACGATATGCATAAACGACTCCCTCAAGAACGTGAGTAAGAATCTGAAGCTCTTTCAGCCTACGTCCCTCGCTCTCGTTCCGCTTTTCGTATCGAGCTTCAATAAGAAGATCTGGGACGAAGCTGCAAAGAACGGCAAAGAAAGACAGCTGAAGATAGGTATGACCGCCTCCAACGCAATGCGTGCTGTCGGCATCGACAGAAGAAGCAAGATATTTGAGGATATACTGTCGGCATTCGGCGGAAGGCTCAATAAGATAATATGCGGCGGCGCGGCGATGGATCCCGAGCTCACGAAGATGTTTGACGCTATCGGCATTGAGGTCTGCGAGGGCTACGGCATAACCGAGTGCTCGCCTATCATAGCCGTGGATCCGTATTATAACAGGAAGTACGGCTCCGTAGGACCTGCCGCTCCTTGCTGTGAGGTAAAGATAGACGGCGATATGACCGACGACAAGGGAAGAATAATAGGTGAGATACTCGTCAAGGGCGAAAACGTAATGATAGGCTACTACGACAATGAGGAAGCAAACGATAACGCCTTCACCGACGAGGGCTGGTTCAGAACGGGCGATGTAGGCTATATGGACAGCGACGGTTACATATTCATAACTGGAAGAAAGAAGACCGTCATAGTGCTTGAAAACGGCAAGAACGTCTTCCCTGAGGAGATAGAGGAATATCTCTTAAAGATAGATAATATTGCGGAATGTGTTGTTGTGGGAAGAGAGAAGGACGGCGCAGTTGCGCTTACCGCAGTCATTTACCCCGACTTTTCGGCGTACCCCGACGGCGAGCCGATAGACAATATAGCCGCCGATATAAAGAAGCAGGTGCTTGAGCTCAACCGCCGCCTGCCTTCGTTCAAACAGATAAGAAATATCGACATAAGAAAGACTGAATTTGAGAAGACCACTTCCAAGAAGATAAAGCGCTTTCTCGTAAAATGATATTTTTTATATAATCCAATACAAAGGAGTTGACAGACAGTGTTTGAAGAAGTAAAGGCAATGCTCGTGGATGAGATGTCGATATCCGCTTCTGATATAACGGAGGATGCGGAATTTGTAAACGACCTCGGATTTAATTCGCTCGAGCTCGCTGACCTCGTAGTACTTTGCGAGGATAAGTACGGAGTTGAAATAGACGAAGAAAGAGCTCATACGATAATGACGGTCGGAGACTTTTCCGATTACCTTGCCGAGCTGGTTAACGATAAGTAATATATTCAGATGAAAAAAAGCTTTGAGTTAAATGATTTATTAACGACAAAAACGGCTTTACTGATAAGCGGAATCGTTTGTGCGATTCCGTTTGTTTTTAAGTACGCCTTCATACTTCCGTGGATATGCTTTATCCCTGTGGTCATTGCAGTGGAAAAGAGCGGCTTTTCACCGAAAAAGACGGCAAAAAATCTGTTTATCTTCGGATTCGGATATTATTTTGTCGCATATTCGTGGTTTACTTCGCTTTATCCGCTCGACTTTGCCGGATTCAGCAGCGCAGAGAGCGTTCTCATAGTGCTGCTTGCAGTCACGGCAATACCGGCAATCCATTCGGGGCTGCTCTCGCTCTCGGGAGCGGTATGCGCTCTTCTTTGCAGAAAGGCGTCTCGGTTTGTTCGCCTCTTTGCCGTTGCCTGCGCTTTCGTCTTTGCCGAGCTTTTGCAGTCTGTCGGAACGTTTGCCTTCCCGTGGGGAAGGGTGTTCGTAACGCAGAGCGCTTTTCCGGTTCTGCTTCAGAGCGCAAGCGTTTTCGGCTCTTATTTCATAACTTTTCTTGTGGTTGGCGTTAACTCTCTTTTTGCCTATGCTTTAATGAGCAAAAAATACCGCAAAAAACTCATAGCCATCGGACTTTCGGCCTTTGCGCTGAACATTTGCTTCGGAGCGGTCCGCATGGCGGCGCTTGAGAAAGGTTACGAAGAAAAAGACGAATTTCGGGCAGTTGCTCTTCAGGGAAACTATCCGTCAAAAAGCAAGTGGACAAGCAGCACGTCGGAGATGTTCCTAGAATATATGTCTCTTGCACAGAATGCGCTGAAAGACGCCGATAAGTCTGTCCCGTCCCTCGTAGCCATCCCCGAAACGGCGCTGACGACGGAATTTAAGGAGGACGGCAGATATGCGGAGACTGTTAAGGATTTCTGCGCGGAAAATAATGCGTCTTTTGTGATAGGAGCCTTCGCAAACAATGACGGACGGTACCTGAACGCAATATTTACGGTAAACCCGGACAGGAGCATATCCGCCCCGTACGCAAAGCGCCACCTCGTGCCGTTCGGAGAGTACGTTCCGTACAGGAGCGTAGTGGAAAAGATAAGTCCCGACCTCGCTAGTGCCATATCTTTTCACGATTTTGACAAAGGGACCGACACTGTTACAATGTCTGCACCTTTTGCAAATGTCGGAACTCTTATATGCTACGATTCAATATTTCCGAGTCTTTGCAGGCATACTGTAAATGACGGAGCGGAGGTAGTAGTCATATCTACCAACGATTCTTGGTTTGGAACTTCCCCTGCTCTCACTCACCACCTTGCACAGGCGCAGATGAGGGCGATAGAGAATAACGTGCCGATAGTACGCGCGGCAAATACGGGAATATCCGCAATTATAGAGCCAAACGGCACGGTCATTAGCTCACTCGGAGCGGATAAAAGAGGATATATCTCGGAGAATATAAAGGTCGGCGAGAGGGGAACGCTTTATACGGCGATAGGCGATGTTTGGATAGCACTTTGCGCGCTGTATCTGATAATCGGATTTGTTATCGGAAGCGTAAAAAGCAAAAGAACATGAAAAATCGGGGAGCTGTAGCAAAACGATTCAAAAAAACGAATTGCCTACAGCTCCGATTTTATACTCAAAAAGGCAAAAAAGCGCAAAAAAACACCCCGAAAGGGTGCAAAAAGCAAAGGGTGTGCTA
>CAJOMW010000116.1 GCA_905235695.1 uncultured Clostridia bacterium
GACCGCTGACTTGTGCTCTGTCAGCGGTCTGAATGCTGTTTTCACAGCCTTTCGTTATGTGTTATGACATTAAACTATATATTTTTCCGTTCTTCCGAGCAGGGCACGGATTTTTCCGTTTTTAAGTGCGTCCAGATAGTCAGCCTCACATTTGAACGGCTCATCTACGAGTATTCCGCCGCCGTATATGTATGAGGTAGAGTGGGAGTCGGAACCGGAGGTCATGGGATAATTATAAGACTTTGCGTACCAATAAGCTCTCTCGTTGAATTTTTCATCTTTATGCGATGTGTTTATAACTTCAACTCCGTCCATGCCGTCAAAGTATAACCTTATCATCTTTATATAGTCTGCCTCTCTGAACGGGTGAGCCTGCACGATAAATCCGCCGCCGTCATGAACGAGATTTATAAAATCATTTGCCGGTATTCTGCACATTTCGTCATGCTCTTTGATGTATTCGCGGCTGAGATTGTACACAAGCACTTCGCTTCCTTCGCCAAAGTGATACTCAAAGCCGAAGAACACCGAAAGCCCTATCTTGTCGCCCTCTTCCTTGGCGTTTTCATATCCGGCGAAGTAGCCGTCTACCCATTTATCCCACGGCAGATGCCTGTCAACGCTTGTGTTGCCGTTGAAAAAGTGGTTTGTAACGAATATGCCGTCATATCCAAGCTCTTTATATTTGCGCGCCATTTCAGGTCCGGTCGACCTTGCACATGCCGATGCTTCACTCGTGTGCACATGTGTATCGTATTTATACATTTTTCTTGCCCTTCTATATTTTACTGGTGAAATTATAATTTAAAATATAGAACATATTGTAATTAAAATATTAAATTTCTGATAAATCGAGAGAATGTATTTTTTTGAAAAAAAGCCGCAAAACTATTGACAAATCAATAAAACTATGATATATTAGTATCACCGCATGGTTTGGGTATGTGTAATTTTATGCCCATTTTTGGGAATAAAAACCTAATATCAGCGAGTCTTATAAAGAAAGAGAGGTGCTTTTCGTGTACGCAGTTATTGAAACGGGCGGAAAGCAGTATAAGGTTGAAGAGGGAGACGTTATCTTCGTTGAGAAGCTCGGCGTGGATGAAAACGCAAAGGTCGAGTTTGACGTAGTAGCTGTTTCCACCGAAGACGGAATCACTACCGGTAAGCCTTACGTAGAAGGATGCAAGGTATCGGGTACTGTTTTAAAGAACGCAAAGGCTAAGAAGATCGTTGTCTTCAAGTACAAGTCAAAGAAGAACGAAAAGAAGAAGCAGGGTCACAGACAGCCTTATTCAAAGGTTCAGATCGATAAGATAGGCTGATAAACATGACGAGCGTCTGTTTGAAAAAGAGCGGCGTCACTTCATATTCGAGCTTCAGCGCGGAAGGACATTCCGGTTACGGCGACGAGGGAAGCGACATAGTGTGCGCGGCGGTAAGCGCCGCAACAGAGCTTGTGATTGAAATGCTCAGACGTTTTGGAGTGGACAGCAAGGTCGATATCGACGAGAAGAGAGCTTTGGTTCTTTGTAATATACGGGAATGCGAAGAAAACGCAGAAAAGAGAGATATTATAGAGAACTTGCTCGGCGGATATATTGACTACGTCAGAGACGTGGAAAAGGAATATCCGAAGTATTTAAAATGCAAAATATCGTAGATTGCAAAATCTGCAGGAAAGGAATTGAATAAGATGCTTAGATTAGGTTTACAGTTTTTCGCTCATAAAAAAGGTGTCGGTTCCACAAAGAACGGCCGTGACTCCGAGTCCAAGAGACTTGGCGTAAAGAAGGCTGACGGTCAGACCGTCGTTGCAGGAAACATAATAGTAAGACAGCGCGGCACCCACATTCATCCCGGCGTAAACGTAGGAATCGGCTCTGACGATACTCTTTATGCGCTCACCGCAGGCAAGGTAAAGTTCGAGCACATCTCCGGCGGAAGAAAGCGCGTAAGCGTTTACGAAGCGTAAGCTTTTCGCAAATTCAATAACAAGGGCTGTTTGGGCAGGGTCCGGACAGCCTTTTTTCTTGAAAGGGGGATAAGGCAGTGTTTGTCGATAAGGTAAAAATATATATAAAGAGCGGCGACGGCGGAAACGGCGCAGTGGCCTTCAGACGTGAGAAATACGTCTCGCACGGAGGTCCCGACGGCGGCGACGGCGGAAACGGCGGAGATATAGTTTTCGTCATCGACGAGGGACAGAATACGCTCCTTAACTTCAAATACCGCAGGAAGTTCGTTGCCGGAAACGGCGAGGGGGGCAAAGGCTCCAAGTGCCACGGCAAAAACGCAGATAATCTCGAAATACCTGTACCGCCGGGAACCGTCATAAAAGACGCCGAGAGCGGCAAGGTCATAAAGGATATGTCGGACACGGACGTTGCGAAAAACGGCAGATATACCATATTAAAAGGCGGAAAAGGCGGCTTTGGCAACACGCATTTTGCAACGCCTACCCGTCAGACGCCGAATTTTGCCAAAAGCGGCCTGAAGGGAAGGGAGCTTGAGGTCGAGCTTGAGCTGAAAATGCTTGCGGACGCAGGACTTGTAGGTATGCCGAGCGCAGGAAAATCGACGATACTGTCGATGGTCAGCGCAGCAAGGCCGAAAATCGCCGAATATCACTTCACAACACTTTCCCCTATACTCGGAGTCGTCGATTCAAAGTCAGGCGGATATGTGCTTGCGGATATACCGGGACTTATTGAGGGCGCTTCGAGCGGAGAAGGACTCGGACACGAGTTTCTGAGGCACATAGAGAGATGCCGACTTATTGTAAACGTCGTAGACGCCTCGGGAATTGAGGGAAGAGATCCTATAAGCGACCTTGACATAATAAACGGCGAGCTTGAAAAATACAGTCCATATCTTGCGTCCCGCCCGAGGATACTTGCGGCGAATAAAATGGATATGACGAGCGACGAGACAAAGGCAAGACTTCAGAAGTATGCCGACGACAGGAATATCCCGATAGTATTCATGAGCGCCGCAATAGGCGAGGGGACAGACGAGCTGAAAGAGCTTATAGGAAAGAAGCTGCTTGAGCTTCCGCCCATAAAAATATACGAGCCTGAGGTCGTCATAGAGGATAAGACAGATGAGGATTACAGCGATACCGAGATAACCGTCCGCAACGTGAACGGCGTGTACTACGTCGAGGCGGAGCGCATAATAAACGTCGTCAATTCTGTAAACTTCAACGACTATGAGTCGCTTGCCTATTTCCAAAAGGTGCTGAGAAATTCGGGCATAATAGCGGCTCTCGAAGCAAAGGGCATAAAGGACGGAGATACCGTCAACATCTACGACGTAGAGTTTGATTACTACAAGTAATGCTCTGCATATAAACTGCGTTATAAAATGATTTATGCGCTGTAATAAAGCAGCATGGAAAGGCGGCTCCAATCGGAACCGCCTTTTTTATACTTTACAGAGCGAATTTGTTCTGCGCAAATCCGCATCTTCTGCACATTATACTTGGTGAAATCCGTCTGTCGAGCGCATTTCTGAAGGAAAGAGCCTTTTCAGAACTGAGTATGGTGCTTATATCATCGCTGAAAATATTTCCGAGCGAAAGATTCCCGTCATAATCGAGACAGCACGGCACCACCGTACCGTCGCACAGAATGCCGAAATGATCCTTCAGCCCGTAGCAGGTAACGTTATCATCCGATTTTTCCGACGTCAGCGGCCAGTCAAATTTGTCTCCGTGCTCAATAAAGAGCTTTTTTCTTATGCGGATCCCCTTTGTGTTATCAGCCCACTCCCCGTCAAAACGCTCTCTGAGCCGGTTTATTATCATATCGTTGAATTTGTCTTCGCCGCCGCCGTTCCATAGCCTGAAAACGGTTATTATGCCGCCGCTCGCCG
>CAJOMW010000117.1 GCA_905235695.1 uncultured Clostridia bacterium
CCGAGTATGAAATAATTCACAATGACAAGCGCAAGCACCGCAAAAAACAGAATTGTCGCCATAACAAACGTCTTCAAGCTTCTTTCTCCTTTTCTATTATATATACTTTACCGTCGTCGTCTATTCCCATATAGAAAATCTCTTTTATACTTTTGTACCCTCTCTCGGCTATCATCGCGCCGACCTTTTCTTTCGTCACGCCTATCGTCGCAAGCTCTTTTTCTATTATTCTGCCATCTATTATCACCGAGTGGTCTATCCCTTCCTCTTTGACGTCGCTCTTTACGTATTTTGCCGCAAGCGGCATCTCTCCCGTCTTTGGTATTATAGATATCGTCCCGTTCGATTCGAGAAACGCATACTCCACCATTGAAAACGACGCTATACCCCCAACTCTCAGCGCACTTTTGAGCTCCTCGACCGTTATTCTCGCCTTGTTCATCTGCTTCTGGTCGAGCTCTCCCTTCTTTATGAGCGCCATCTCGCTCCCTTCGAGCAGCTTCCCGAACTTGCGCGACTTCAGCGACGCATACGACAGAAATACCTCAAGGCATATAAGCGTTATCGCCGGAAGTATCCCGTACAGAAGAGGGATCGTGTTGTTTGATATAGGGTAAGAGGCGAGCTCGGACACCATGAACGCCGTCACCAGCTCCGTTATCTCGAGCTGTCCTATCTGCCGCTTTCCCGTCAGCCTCATGAGCACGACAATCACAACGTACATTATGATAGTCCTTATAAACATATTTGCCATTGCTTTTCCCCCCACTTGCCGGATATGTAAGATAGGAATAATTCAACGCATAAAATATTCCTTTTCCGTCTCTGTATTCTGTCCGCCGACACGGCTTTTTATTCTGATTTCCGGCTTTAAAAGACCATGTGAACAAATTTCACCGTTTATTCACGGTTTAGTGTATAAAAAGTGCCTAATAATATAGAATAGTAGTTGACAATTCTTTTTTGCAATGGTATAATTACTTCTATCGGATAAAATGATGAAGTCCGACAATAATTTAACAAGGAGATAACCAAAAATGAAAGCAAAAAGAATCGTTGCAGCTCTCGCGGCACTCGCTATGGTGTTTGCTCTTGCAGCCTGCACAAACTCAACCAAGGATACTTACACCGTCGGAGTTTGCCAGCTCGTTCAGCACGATGCTCTTGACGCAGCTACCGAGGGCTTCCAGGCAGCTCTTACCGACAAGCTCGGCGACAAGGTCACCTTTGACGTTCAGAACGCTTCCGGTGATTCCAACGCCTGCGCTACGATAGTCAACAACTTTGTTTCCAAGAACGTTGACCTCATAATGGCTAACGCTACTCCCGCTCTTCAGGCGGCAGCTTCCGCAACGAATTCCATACCCGTGCTCGGAACCTCCATCACCGAATACGGCGTTGCTCTTGAAATAGAAAACTTCAACGGCACGGTCGGCGGAAACGTTTCCGGAACCAGCGACCTCGCTCCCCTCACCGAGCAGGCGCAGATGATACTCGACCTCTTCCCCGAAGCAAAGAACGTTGCTCTTCTCTACTGCTCCGCTGAGCCTAACTCTCAGTACCAGGTAGACGTTGTAAAGGCAACTCTCGAAGCAAACGGCGTTGCCGCAGACTACTATGCATTCTCCGATGCAAACGACATCGCCGCAGTATGCACCTCCGCTTGCGACAACAACGACGTTATATACGTTCCCACCGATAACACCGCCGCTTCTTCCACCGGTATAATAGACGGTATCTGCCGTCCTGCGGGCGTTCCCGTAATTGCCGGCGAAGAGGGTATATGCGAAGGCTGCGGCGTTGCTACGCTTTCCATCAGCTACTATGACCTCGGCTACGCTACCGGTCTCATGGCAGCAAGAATACTCGCTGACGGCGAAGACATCTCCAAGATGCCTGTCGAATACGCTCCTAACTTCACCAAGAAGTACAACGTAGAGATCTGCGAAGAGCTCGGCATAACCGTTCCCGAGGAATACGTAGCCATCGGCGAATAATTTCCTGCTTGAATAAACCCGCTTTCAGCGCAAAATTTGCCGCCCGAAAAAATCGGGCGGCGCTTTCGGGGGTCATTTGATGAATTTCTTAAGCTTATTGAACAGTATGCCGGGTGCAGTGGCTCAGGGTCTTATCTGGGGTATCATGGCAATAGGCGTATACATAACCTACAAGATACTTGATATAGCAGATCTTACGGTCGACGGCTCGATGTGTACGGGCGGCGCGGTCTGCGTAATGATGATAAGGGCAGGCTTCAGCGTGCCTGTGGCAATGATATCGGCGATCGCCGCCGGAATGCTCACGGGGCTCGTTACGGGACTGTTCCACACGTTTATGGGTATACCCGCAATTCTCGCGGGCATTCTGACGCAGCTTTCGCTGTATTCCGTAAACCTCAAAATAATGGGCAAGGCAAATCAGTCGCTCAGTGTTAAGAAATACGATCTTCTCGTGTCTCTCCAGTATCTGAGAAACGTCGCATGGTACAAAAACTCCATATTTATTCTTGCCATATTCGTAATAGTCATCATAGGTATCCTGTACTGGTTTTTCGGCACGGAATTCGGCTGTTCGTTGAGGGCCACCGGAAGCAATCTCAACATGAGCCGCGCACAGGGTATAAACACCAACTTCAACAAGGTGTTCGCACTCATGATATCCAACGGCATAGTCGCTCTTTCGGGCGCACTGCTCTCTCAGTATCAGGGCTTTGCCGACGTACAGATGGGCAGAGGTGCGATAGTTATAGGACTTGCGGCCGTCATCATAGGCGAAGCGCTGATAGGCAGATTCTTCAGCAACTTTGCAGTACAGCTCGGAGCTGTTGCGGTTGGCGGTATCATATACTACATTGTATATCAGACCGTCATCTGGTGCGGCATAGACACGGATCTTCTGAAGATGCTGTCGGCTCTGGTGGTAGCGGTATTCCTTGCCATACCTTACTGGAAATCGCGTTACTTCTCCAAAGTGAAGGTAAACGGAGGCAGGAAAGATGCTTGAGCTTAAAAATATCTACAAAACGTTCAATATAGGGACTGTCAACGAGACGACTGCTCTTGCGGGGCTGAATCTCGTAATGAACGAAGGCGATTTCGTAACCGTCATAGGCGGCAACGGCGCCGGAAAGAGCACCCTGCTCAACGCCATTGCCGGCGTATGGAAGCCGGACTCGGGCGAAGTTATAATCGACGGGGTTGACGTTACGAATATGCCGGAGCACAAGAGGGCAAGGTTTATCGGACGAGTTTTTCAGGATCCGATGATGGGTACTGCCGCGAACATGGGCATAGATGAAAACCTCGCCCTTGCGGCGCGCCGCGGACAGAGGCGAGGCCTAAGATGGGGTATCACAAACGCCGAGAGAAAAGAGTACAGAGAGCTTCTCAGCACGCTCAATCTCGGACTTGAGGACAGGCTCACGAGCAAGGTCGGTCTGCTCTCGGGCGGACAGCGTCAGGCGATAACCCTGCTCATGGCGTCCTTAAAGAAGCCGAAGGTATTGCTTCTCGACGAGCACACGGCGGCTCTCGATCCCAAGACGGCGATCAAGGTACTTGAGCTGAGCGACAAGATAATTTCCGAAAATCACCTCACTACCCTCATGATAACGCACAATATGCGCGACGCAATAGCGTACGGAAACAGGCTTATCATGATGCACGAGGGACGGATAATCCTTGACATATCAGGCGAGGACAAAAAGAGTCTCACCGTTGAGGATCTCATGGAAAAGTTCAGCGCTACGAGCGGAAAGACCTTTGACAACGACAAAACGCTGCTCTCGTAAGAGAGCAGGCTTAATGTGGCTGCGGTATGCAGCCCCACTTTTTTATGTTTTTGAAAAAACATGAGAGAGGGTTTTACAATGCAAAATGCAAAATTGGCTGGGGCACAGCTAATGAGCATCAAAAGCTGCGCTTTCGCAATATTTTGTCAAAATTAAGCAAAAAGATATTGCAATTTTTGCGAATTTATTATACAATATAACGTGCAAGGATGAATACTTTTCCGGCGCAAAAAAGCCGGAGCGAAAGGCGGTATAAAATGTATAATTTTCCGATTGGCGTAATACTCGAATCATTCAGAGTTGACAGATCGACAGCTATAAAGAAGGCTGCAGAAATAGGCGCAAAGGGAATACAGATGTATGCTACGAGCGGAGAGAACGCTCCCGAAAACCTCAGTGCGTCAGCAAGAAAAGAGCTGCTCAAAGAGGTAAAGGACGCAGGACTCGTTTTCTCGGCTCTCTGCGGAGACCTCGGACGAGGCTTCGGCAATAAAGAGTTAAATCCCGAGCTTATAGAGAAGTCAAAGAGAATAGTTGACCTCGCAAAGGATCTCGAAACAAATATCATAACAACGCATATCGGCGTTGTTCCCTCAGACAAGAACCACGAGAGATACAAGATAATGCAGGAGGCCTGCTTTGAGCTTGCAACCTATGCCGACAGCGTAGACGCACACTTTGCGGTCGAAACAGGTCCCGAGACGGCAGACGTTCTCAAGGGGTTCCTCGATGATTTACATTCCACGGGCGTATCGGTAAACCTCGATCCGGCAAACTTCAAGATGGTCACCGGCGACGATCCCGTTAAGGCTGTTCACACCCTTAGCAAGTACATCGTTCACACCCACGCAAAAGACGGAAACAAGCTCATGGACGTAAATCCCGAATATGTGTACAGAGTAGTTCACCCCGTTCCGCAGGAGCTTGAGGGAAAGCAGTTCTTTGAAGAGGTTCCGCTCGGCACAGGAAGCGTAGACTTCCCGAACTACCTCAAGGCGCTCGAAGAGATAGGATATAAGGGATTCCTTACCATAGAAAGAGAAGTCGGCGAGAATCCCGAAAAGGATATAAGAACGGCTTATGACTTCCTCACAAAGACGATAGCCGAAAACTGATAGCAGAAAAAGCGAAAGGAATCTTCAAAAATGAAATTATCGGTAAGCTCATATTCGTTTTCGCAGTACATAAGAGCCGGCAAAATGACGCAGCTTGACTGCATAGCGAAAGCAAAGGAAATGGGATTTGACTCGATAGAGTATATAGAGATAGACGGCGTGGGCGACCTTGAAAAGCAAAAGGAAAACGCCGCAAGGCTTCGGGAAGAAGCAGACAGGCTGAGCTTTCCCATAACAAACTACTCGATCGGCGCAAACCTCTACAAGGACACCGCCGAGGAGAGGAAAGCCGAAGTAGACCGTCTCAAGGGACAGCTTGACGTAGCAAAGATTCTCGGCGCAAAGATAATGCGCCACGACGTCTGCTACAGCGTCGGAAAGGTCGGCGCAGGCCGCTCATTCGACCTCATGCTCCCGTATCTCGCAGACAGCATAAGGCAGGTCACCGAATACGGCGAGAGCCTCGGCATAAAGACCTGCAGTGAAAATCACGGCTTCGTCGCTCAGGACAGCGACCGCATGGAGCGCCTTTTCAATGCGGTAAACCATGAGAATTACGGTCTGCTCGTAGATATAGGGAACTTTATATGCGTCGATGAAAACCCGATAACTGCTGTATCCCGCGTTGCGCCCTACGCCATACACGTCCACGCAAAGGATATGCTCGTGCGCAGTGAGAAGCCGGCGACCTTCATAGGCATGACGAGAGGCTGCAACTACTTTGCCGGAACGGTCATAGGCGAGGGAGATATTCCCGTAAAGCAGTGTCTTGCCGTCCTCAAGCGTGCCGGATACGACGGAAACATCTCGATAGAATTCGAAGGCGCAGACGACTGCATAGAGGGAATTTCGAGGGGACTTACAAATCTCAGGTCCATTCTTGCAGGCCTTGATTGAAAATGATAGAAAAGAGGTAATAAAAACATGAGAATCGAAAAATTCAACAGCTACAAAGAAATGTCGGAGTTTGTGGGCGACCTTTTCGCTTCGCAGCTCCTTCTGAAGCCCGACAGTGTGCTCGGACTTGCAACCGGCTCAACGCCGATAGGTGCCTATGAGCATCTCGTAAAGCTCTACAACGAGGGAAAGGTAGATTTTTCAAAGTGTACCACCTTCAATCTCGACGAGTACTATCCTATAAAGCAGGATAATCCGCAGAGCTACTACTACTTTATGAACGAGCACCTCTTCAGCAAGGTGAACGTAAACAAGGCAAATCTTCACATACCGAACGGCTCCGCACCGGACGCCGAGGCAGAGTGCAAGGCGTACGACGAGCTTATAGACAAGATGGGCGGTATAGACCTTCAGCTTCTCGGCATAGGCGAGAACGGGCACATCGGCTTCAACGAGCCTGCTTCCTCTCTCGATCCCGGAACGCATCTGACAGGGCTCACCGAGTCCACCATAGCCGCAAACGCGCGCTTCTTCGACAGTGCGGACGACGTTCCGAGGCATGCGCTCACCATGGGCGTAGGCTCGATACTCAAGGCGAAGAGGATAGTTATTGCGATAAACGGCGAAAAGAAGCTCGACGCATTCAACAAGCTCATAGAGGGCAAGGTCGACACCATGTCGCCGGCGACGGTGCTTAATCTGCACAGCAATGTAATAGTTGCCTTCAGCAATTAAAAAGGGCGGCGCAAAAGCGCCGCACAGACCGCTGACAAAGCACAAGTCAGCGGTCATTTTTTGTTTTTTTGTAAAAAAGGCTTTAAAAATCAAGTAAAATATGATACAATAAAAAATACAGTGAGAAACGCCTTTTAAAAGTCAATAAAAATATACGGTTTGCAAAGCCTTTAAACGGGTAAACCGATAAGACCGCAAAAAATAATTATCGGAGAATTCAGGAGGGTACACATGTTTAACGCAGAAAAGATAAAGAACGATTGTGTCAAATGGATACGCGAGTTTTTTGAGGAAAACGGAAAGGGCTGCAACGCCGTCGTCGGAATATCCGGCGGCAAGGACAGCTCGGTAGTCGCCGCGCTGTGCGCC
>CAJOMW010000118.1:0-3816 GCA_905235695.1 uncultured Clostridia bacterium
TACAGCTTTCAGTCCGAGGAGAAGCCCGAGGAGCTGCTCGAGCTGTACCTCAACCACTTTTACGATAAAAAGGATATGTCGCTCAGCGAGGAGCTGAGAAGCGACAATTATTTTTCCAAAACGTACTTCGGAGTTATCGCAAACCTTGCAGAAATAGACGAAGTTATAGAAAAGTGCTCCGAGAAGTGGAGCAAAAACAGGATCTCGAGGATATCGGTTTCCATTCTGAGAATTGCGATATACGAGATAATGTACTGCAGCGACATACCTACCGAGGTGTCTATAAACGAAGCTGTTGAGCTTGCAAAGAAGTTTGACACGGACGACAGCTACACCTTCGTCAACGGAGTTCTGGGCGCGGCGGCAAGGCTGTGCGAAAAGGAACCGGACAAGGCAAATGGGTAATATCTGCATAGGAGTAGACACGAGCAACTACACGACGAGCCTCGCTCTTTGCAGAGACGGAAAAGTGATAAAGAGCGTAAGAAGGCTTCTCCCCGTCGATGACGGAAAGTGCGGACTTCGCCAGAGCGACGCGGTCTTTCTGCACGTAAAAGCCCTTCCGGAGCTTGCAGGCGAACTGTTTTCCGACGAAAGCTACTCAAGAGAAGACGTCCGTGCAATCGGGGTAAGCGCTTCTCCAAGGGACGTACCCGGCTCTTATATGCCCTGCTTTCTCGCAGGCATATCGTTTGCCTCGGGAATATCGGAGTCGCTTAAAATTCCGCTGTATAAGTTTTCTCACCAATCGGGGCACATTATGGCGGCGGTATATTCTTCGGGAAACGAAGGACTTATAAAATCAGACTTTATTTCTTTTCACGTTTCCGGCGGAACGACGGAGGCTCTCTGCGTAAAGCCGAAGGACGGCGGCTTTGACTGCCGGAAGATAGGCGGAACGAGCGATGCGAACGCCGGACAGATAATAGACCGTGCAGGAGTTCTTCTCGGACTTCCCTTCCCCTGCGGAAAGGCGCTCGACGAGATGTCGCAAGGTGCAGCGGAAAAAGTGCCGCCGACTTCGTGTGTGCGAGACACGTTCTTTTCGCTGTCAGGTCTGCAAAACAAGTTTGAAGCGATGATAAGCGAGGGAGAAAAAGCCGAAAACGCCGCGCTGTTTCTGTTTGAGAGCATAGCGAGAAGCATTGAGAGAGCGACGGTCAACATAAGAAAGAAATACGGGGATCTCCCGGTGCTGTACGCAGGCGGCGTCATGAGCAACACGGTCATAAGAAGCAGGCTTTCGGCACTTAAAGACGCTTATTTTGCGTCGGTAGAGCTTTCGAGCGACAACGCTGCCGGAACGGCTCTGCTGTGCGAAAAGGCTTACATTTCCGCAAAATATGAAGGGGCGAAGGACTGACATGGATCAGAGAGTAATGCTGACGGTATCTCAGCTGAACGATTACGTTAAAAGTCTTATAGACTCCTCGACTTTTCTCTCGCACGTATACGTAAAGGGCGAGATAT
Source organism: uncultured Clostridia bacterium (assembly GCA_905235695.1). Taxonomy (GTDB): domain Bacteria; phylum Bacillota; class Clostridia; order Oscillospirales; family CAG-382; genus UMGS882. Next base: position 1,471 of record CAJOMW010000118.1, read on the forward strand.
CAAATTTTACAAACCACTACAAGACCGGGCACTTTTATTTTTCGCTGAAGGACGAAAAGTCGCTTCTGAAAGCAGTAATGTTCCAGTCATACGCATCGAGAATAAAATTTGTTCCCGAGAACAATATGCAGGTACTCGTCGGAGGACGGATATCAGTCTTTCCCCGTGACGGCGTATATCAGCTTTACGCCGAGACCATGGAGCCTCTCGGGAAAGGTGCGCTCTACGCCGCTTTCGAGCAGATGAAGGCACGCCTCGAGAGCGAGGGATATTTCAGAGCAGAACACAAAAAGTCTATTCCGCGTTATCCCAAGAGAATCGGAATAGTCACTTCTCCAATAGGCGCCGCAGTCGCAGACATGAAAAACATCATTTCCCGCCGCTATCCCATAGCGGAAATACACATCTACCCCGCCCTTGTTCAAGGCGAAGGCGCGGCGGCGGATCTTTGTGAGGGAATAAAGTATTTTGACGGCGACAAGGATACGGACGTCATAATAATAGGCAGAGGCGGCGGATCTATAGAGGATCTGTGGGCATTCAACGACGAGGTCCTCGCAAAAACAATATACAACTGCAAGACGCCGGTTATATCGGCGGTCGGTCACGAGACAGACTACACGATATGCGACTTTGTATCAGACCTTCGTGCGCCTACCCCGTCGGCGGCGGCTGAGCTTGCCGTTCCCGACAAATCCGATATTCTTTTTTATCTCTCGGGCATCGGCTCGCACCTTACGAGCCTTGTGTCGGGCATGACGGCGGCAAAGTCCGCCGAGCTTGAAGGCATTGCGGACAAAAAGTGTTTCAAGTCGCCAAGCTTTATGACGGACAGACTCTCAGAAGAGCTTGCAAGCCTTGACAGGCGCATATCTCAGAGCACAGGGCATATTGTTTCAATGAGCGGCGAGTCGCTTCGCGGCGTGTCCGCAAGGCTTGCGGCGCTGAACCCTATGAACGTGCTTGCAAGAGGATATGCGGCGGTATTTGACAAGGACGGAAAGGTAATAAGCAGTGTAAAAGCCGTAAAGTCGGACGACGATATATCCCTGAGACTTGCCGACGGCGAAATAAAAGCCAAGGTCATATAAAAGAAAGGACAAAAATATGCCTGCAAAGAAAAACACCGAACAGACAAATGAAATGGCGTTTGAAAAAGCCATAGAACGTTTAAACGTAATAGCCGACACGCTCGAAAACAAGAACCCCACGCTTGAGCAGGCGCTTGCTCTCTACGAGGAGGGCGCATCTCTGCTGTCGCTTTGCACCGCAAAGCTGAAAGAGGCCGAGGTGAAGATAAAAGAGCTGTCAAAAGAAAACTGATGTAAGCGGAGAAAACAATGTCTTATCTTTCAAAAAAGCTGTCGGAATGTGCGCTTCTGACAGAGAGCTATATGAAAAAGCGCACCGAAAAGCTGTATGAGGAGCCGTATTATAAGGGCGAAGCGGCTGACGCTCTCAAAGCGCTGTTCGATTCTTTAGAATACAGCCTGTACGCCGGCGGAAAACGCCTCAGGCCATTTCTCGTTATGCAGTTCTGCGAGCTGTTATCCGGCTCGGCCGAGCCTGCCGTTCCGTACGCCGCCGCTATTGAGATGATACATACCTTCTCTCTCATACACGACGACCTGCCGTGCATGGACGACGACGATATGCGGCGCGGAAAGCCGACAAATCACGTTGTTTTCGGCGAAGCTACTGCACTTCTCGCAGGAGACGCGCTGTCGCTGTTTGCGTTTGAAACGCTGTTTTCAAGCGGACTTTCGGATCAGCAGAACGTGCTTGCCGCAAAGCTTCTCGCAAAAAGCGCAGGAGCAAGCGGAATGATTGCCGGTCAGCAGATAGACCTGTACTCCGAGGACAGAGAAATATCGGAACAGCTTCTCACACTGCTTCAGCAAAAGAAGACCGGCGCTCTGTTCGACTGTTCCTGCAAGCTGGGCTGCATTGCCGCAGGAAAGACGGAATGCGACGAGGAATATGTAAAAGCCGGAGAGTTTGCGTCTCACATAGGACTCGCCTTTCAGATAACCGACGATCTGCTCGACGTATGCGGCGACGAGAAAGCGCTCGGAAAGCCCGTCGGAAGCGATGAAAAGAACGGCAAATCCACCTTTGTCACTCTTCTCGGCGAAGACGGCGCAAGGGAGAGGGCAAAGAAGGAGATCAGTGCGGCAAATGATGTCCTGAACAGCCTTTCGCAGGACAAAGAGCGAATAAAAGCTCTCACGGAAATGACCGATTTTATTCTGACAAGAAAAAACTGAAGGATTGATACAAAATGAATTTTTTGCACGATATATTTACAAATTTTCCGCTCATAATGGCCATTATCTCGTGGTTCTT
>CAJOMW010000118.1:3859-4729 GCA_905235695.1 uncultured Clostridia bacterium
TTATCCGAGCAAGCTGACGAGAAAAACCATAATGTCGTCGGGCGGAATGCCGTCGTCTCATTCGGCGGTAGTGTGCTCGCTTACTACTTCTATTGCCATGACCGAGGGCTTTGCTTCACCTCTCTTTGCAATATGTGCGGTACTTAGCTTTATAGTTATGTACGATGCGGCAGGCGTTCGCCGCTCGGCCGGTGAACAGGCTCAGATGCTGAACGAGATAATAGCCCAGCTCTCAGAGCAGAATCAGCTGCAGAACGAGCAGATGGTGCGCGAGATATTCGGTCACACGCCGCTCCAGGTCGTTGTCGGAGCAGGCATCGGCATACTGATACCGATAGTAACGCACCTCATATTTAAGATATAATTTTTAAATATTCGGAACGGCAGGAACAACGCAAAAAAACGGCGCAGGATTGCCGCCGCGCTGCGGCAAAAAGCAGGTTATTTTTTAACGGCGGCGGATTTATCGCAAGTAAATAGCTGTGAATCGGCAGTTTTTCTGCCGATTTTAATTTTATCGGGGCAATTTTTGCAAAAATAGTTCAAATAAGTGTTGAAATCCGCATAAATTTGTGTTATCATATAATGAAGGTAAAATAGGTAAATTATGAGAACATATAACTTATATTTAATCATAAAATAATGAGTAAAGGATATAGAATATGGCAATAAAGTGTGCGTTCGTCTCTCTCGGTTGTCCGAAAAACCAGATAGACAGCGAAATAATGCTTGCAAAGCTCGCAGAGAGCGGAATAGAGATCGTTGAAGAAGACATATATGCGGACGTGGTGGTCATAAACACCTGTGCGTTTATAGAAAGTGCAAAAAAAGAGGCAATAGAAACGATACTCGACGTAGACTGGCTGAGAA
>CAJOMW010000119.1 GCA_905235695.1 uncultured Clostridia bacterium
TGCAAAGGTTGCGGGCTATGCTCATGAAGAAGGCAAGGCGTCGGTTATAATAATAAACAAATGGGACGCCGTTTCAAAAGAAACAGGCACAATGAAGCAGGCAAAGCTCGATACTTACGAAAAGCTTTCGTTTATGCAGTATGCGCCGATAGAGTGCATAAGTGCAAAAACAGGCAGCAGAGTTGATAGAATCTTTCCGCTTATTGACAGCGTTTACGAACAAAATTCAAAGAGAATAACAACGGGAGCGTTAAACGACATTATAAACGAGGCAACCCTGAAGGTTCAGCCGCCGTCAGATAAGGGTAAAAGGCTTAAAATTTACTACGGTACACAGCCGTCCACAAATCCGCCAACCTTTGTGCTTTTTGTAAATGACAAAAAACTCGCGCATTTTTCATATGTAAGGTATCTTGAAAATCAGATACGCTCCGCTTTTGGTATGGACGGAACTCCGGTACGGTTTATTATCCGTGAAAAAGGCACGGACTCAGGACCATCAAAGTGGAAATAAATTTTGAAAGGGGCAGAAAAATGTCAGCAATCGGCGTTAAGACAGTTAAAATGCTTAATCATATTTTCCCGAAACAGGTACACCCGTTCAATATGCAGCAGGACGGTGAAAAAACCTATGCTATGTGGCAGTTTGAAAAAGGGCAGGATACTGTAAAGTTTTTTCTTGAAAAATATACGATTGACGAAATGTTTAAGGACAAGCTTGTGCTTGATTTCGGCTGCGGTGCGGGCGGAAAATCGCTGTACTATGCAAGCTGCGGCGCAAAAAAAGTTACAGGCATAGAAATTGTTGAAGGCTACAAGGCAGAAGCGGAAAAGCTGGCTGAAAGCCTTGGGCTTTCGGACAGGTTTGAGTTTGTACTCGGAAGCGCAACGGAATCGGGTTTTCCCGACGCAAGTTTTGATACAATAATTATGAACGACTTTATGGAGCATATCGCAGACCCCGAAAAGGTTCTGATTGAAGCAAGAAGGATTATAAAGCCCGGAGGCAGAATTTATATAAACTTTCCGCCGTACTATCACCCCTTCGGCGCACACCTTTCGGACGCCGTTAATATGCCGTGGTGCCATATGTTTTTCAGTGAGAAAACTCTTGTTGACGCATATAAAGACCTTGTTAAGGATTTGCCGGACGGCAGTGACAGAATAAATTTCAGAATATCGAAAAACGAGAAAGGCGAGGAATATTTTTCTTATATAAACCGGATGACGATAAAAAGGTTTAACAAAATACTTGAAAAGCTTGACATAAAACCGGTTTATTATAACGAGACGCCAGTAAGGAGCATAGTTACGCCTCTTGCAAGGCTAAAACCCACAAAGGAAATGTTTGTGAAAATGGTAACCTGCGTTATTGAAGGATAATTAAAGAAAACAAATAAAATTTTATGAAAACAAACAAGTTTATAAAATTCATTGAATTATGTAAATTTATGTGTCAAAATTAAAAATATAAAAATAAATATTCACACAAAGTGTCGGCTGTGCCGCATAGAAGGTACAGTCGGTGAAAAGGGAATGGGGTGAGAATCCCCGGCGATACCAGTCGCCGTATGCAGATGAGCCTACGCCGTCGGAGAAAACACACTGCTCCTTAAGGACTACTACGAAAAGATCGGAATATTCTCCGAGTATTTTGAAAACGAAGGCAATCACTTCAAAGACGCAGATCTTCGCACGGCAAAGGCAATATGCCGCATAATCGAAAAATAACATCAAAAGGACAGGATATAATGGATTTCAGGCTTCATTCGGATTTTAAACCCACAGGCGATCAGCCGCAGGCTATACAGCAGCTTGCGGACGGGATCCTGCGCGGCGACAAGTGCCAGGTGCTCAAAGGCGTTACCGGCTCGGGAAAGACCTTCACCATGGCAAACATCATCGAAAAGGTAAACCGTCCCACCCTCGTGCTCGCCCACAACAAGACTCTTGCGGCACAGCTTTGCAGTGAATTCAAGGAGTTTTTCCCCGAGAACGCCGTTGAGTTTTTCGTGTCCTACTACGACTACTATCAGCCTGAGGCATACATTCCGGGAAAAGACGTATACATCGAAAAGGACGCCGCCATAAACGATGAGATAGACAAGCTACGCCACAGTGCGACAAGCGCCCTCTTTGAGCGAAGGGACGTGCTTATCGTCGCATCCGTATCGTGCATATACACGCTCGGTGACCCGGAGGAATACAAAAGCCTTACCGTCTCCGCCGCTCCGGGGCTTCGGATTTCGAGGGAGCAGTTTATATCTTCGCTCGTAAAGATACAGTATGAGAGAAATGACCTTGCGCTTGAGAGAGACAAGTTCCGTGTTCGCGGAGACACGATAGAGCTGATGCCGGCAAACAGCGACAAAACGGCTCTCAGAGTTGAATTTTTCGGCGACGAGATAGATTCCGTTTCCGAGATAAATATCGTCACGGGAGAGGTTCTCCACCGCCTGACACGTGCCGTCGTATACCCTGCGACGCACTATGTTACGTCGCTTGATAAGCGGCAAAGGGCTATTGACGAGATACTTAGGGAAATGGAGGAGCGAGTCGCCTTTTTCAAGTCGCAGAACAGGTTCATCGAGGCGCAGAGAATAGAGGAGCGCACAAAGTACGACATGGAGATGTTATCGGAGCTTGGCTACTGCTCGGGCGTTGAGAACTATTCGAGGGTGCTCGCCGGCCGTCCTGCCGGAAGCACGCCGTACACGCTTCTCGACTACTTTCCGAAGGACTTTGTCCTGTTTGTCGACGAGTCGCACGCTACACTTCCCCAGGTACACGCCATGGGCGGCGGAGACAGAGCGAGAAAGACCAGCCTCATAGAATACGGCTTCCGCCTTCCGTCGGCGTTTGACAACAGACCGCTGAACTTTGACGAATTTGAGAAGAAGCTGAATCAGGTTGTGTTCGTCAGCGCAACGCCGCAGGAATACGAAAAAGAGCGTTCCGAGCAGATAGTGGAACAGCTCATACGCCCGACCGGACTTCTCGATCCCGAAGTCGAGGTGCGCCCGGTAAAGGGGCAGATAGACGACCTTATAGGCGAAATAAATATAAGAGCCGAAAAGAAGGAGAGGGTGCTTGTCACCACCCTCACGAAGAAAATGGCGGAGGATCTCACGGAGTACCTCAGCAACACCGGCATAAAGTGCCGCTATCTGCACCATAAGATAGACACGATAGAGCGAATGGAGCTGCTTCGCGATCTCCGTCTCGGCGTGTTCGACGTGCTGATAGGCATAAACCTTCTGCGCGAGGGGCTCGACCTTCCCGAGGTATCTCTCGTCGCCATACTCGATGCGGACAAGGAGGGCTTCTTACGCAGTGAGACCTCTCTTATTCAGACCATCGGAAGAGCCGCGAGAAACTCTAAGGGCAAGGTAATAATGTACGCCGACACGATAACCGGCTCGATGAGGGCGGCGATAGACGAGACCAACCGCCGCAGGAAAATACAGAAGGAATACAACGAAAAGAACGGCATAACGCCGAAAACCATCATTAAAGACGTGCGCGACGTCATAGACCTTGCCGTAAAGGACAAGGACAAGAAGACGGCAGGACCTCAGAAGATGTCAAAGAAACAGCTCGAGGAAACGATAGCGGATCTGAACGCCCAGATGAAGAAGGCGGCGTCCGAGCTGAACTTCGAGCTTGCGGCGGCTCTGAGGGACAAGATGATATCGCTGAAAAGGGGAAAATAACGTCAGAAATTATTTTCAAAACCGCTTGATTATATTTGCGCTTTATGGTAAAATATCATTGTATTCAATCAGAATGCCGTTTTATACTTTAAAGGACGGCGTG
>CAJOMW010000120.1 GCA_905235695.1 uncultured Clostridia bacterium
ATTATACCATTCATGTATCCTTTTGTCAATAAAACGAGCGTCTGTAACGTCAAAACATCGGTTAAATACCGATGCTTTTCTTATGTTATTTGTAAAAGCCAATTATATCCCTTTTTAGATTTTCTATTATCCTCTTTTCAAGCCTCGATATGTATGACTGCGATATTCCCAGCATATCAGCCACCTCTTTTTGCGTCCTTTCCTTTCCGTCCTCGCTTGCGAGTCCGAATCTCATTTCAATTATCGTTCTGTCCCTGTCACGCAGCTTTTTTACGGCGTGTCTGAGTATGCTCCTCTCCTCCTCTTCCTCGATGCTCCTGTGAACGGTGTCGTCCTCAGTGCCGAGAATGTCCGACAGCATAAGCTCGTTTCCGTCCCAATCCACGTTGAGCGGCTCTTCGAGCGATATATCGTTCTTTGAATGTGCGTTTTTCCGTATGAACATGAGTATCTCGTTTTCTATGCAGCGCGATGCGTATGTTGCGAGCTTTATATTTTTATCGGTGTTGAAAGTGCTTATCGCCTTCATAAGTCCCATCGTGCCTATGGATATCAAATCTTCAATTCCTATCCCGGTGTTTTCGAAGCGCTTTGCTATATATACGACAAGTCTCAGATTTCTCTCGATAAGCATATTCTTTATCTGTTCGGCTTCGTTCGGATCTGCATTTTTCAGCTTTGCCAGAGCTTCCGCCTCTTCTTTCGGATCGAGCGGAGGCGGCAGAACGTCTGAGCCGTTTATGTAAAACAGATCGTTTTCAAAGAAGCGCTCATATATCCTGCCAAAGGTCTTAATATACCTTCCGTGCTTATATTTTCTGATCCACTCCGATACATTTGCTGTCAATCTGTCAAATATAGTCGCTGTCCGCATTTTTACCGTGCCTTTCTTAATATTTTAAAAGTTGCTGACAAGAGAATACGGAATTAACCCGTCGCTCGTGCCGTATGAGCCTTTGGTGAACCTGTCTACGGCAATTACGGCTTTTACCTCGTTTTCCCTGTTATTCTTGCCGCTTATCGAGATTTTGTCCGCCATTATCGCCGGCATGAGCGTGCTTCCTGCCGACGTCTTTACCGGTATGTATCTGATCTTGTATTTTACAGCGTCATCGCTGCTTGCCGTATCAAACCTTCTGTGTATTCCCGTTTTTCCGAGAAGTCCGTCAAGGCTGTCGGCACACAGCACTATTACCGGAAGATCGCTGTACGGGTCCCGAAGGAGATTGCCCGTATCGCATAGCAGGTCAAACTTTTTTGAGCAGTTGTCAAACTCTATATTTGCCTTTACGCTCTTTTTGTATACAAACGTTGTGAATATCTTTCCGAGTATCACAATAAATACGAATATTATTCCGACAAACGCAAAGTAAATCTGAGGAGTTATTCCGTTTTTGAATATATCGGCGTCTCTGTATTTGTAGGCAATGTTGTATATCACCGTCATTATTCCGCCGAGCAGCATATTTACCGCATAAAACAAGATGACAGTCTTTATAAAAGCCGCAATGCTCTTATATCCGTAAGCGATGCTGCACATTATAAGAGAGACCGCCGCAAGGCAGGCAATACTCGTAAAGGTACGCATTGAGATTACTGCGTCCAGCACAGCGTAAAGCGCGCCTATGGCGGACGACGCCGAAAGACGCGCCGCTTTTATATTGAAATTCAGCACCTTTCCGCAGACGTAGAGCGCAATATAGTCCATAATAAAGTTTACTGCAAAAAGTATATCGGCATATATGACCATTTCCGACCGCGCCTTTCTAATTGTTTTCATACCGGCTGTCATATATTATATACTTTCCGCCATTAAAAAATTGTCACAATATGGAATACGATAAATTTTATCTTTGTCATACGGCGACAAGGTGCGGAATAAGATTTAGAGAAAAAGAAATGAGGTGCTGATTTGTTTTACACGTATCTTAAGGTCAATGTTCAATCTGCCGACGGAGCGGTGCCGATTGAGGGTGCAAGCGTATACGTAAACACGAGCGGATTTGAGCAGATAGGCGATGGCGATATAACTTCAACGTACACGGTAAGTCCGCAGAACTACGACTACCGCCTTATAACAGATTCTTCGGGCAATACGGAAACAGTAAAGATAGAAAGTCCCGATTCAGCCATATCCGAAAACGAATACGGAGAAAAATCGCCGTACTCCATTGCTGACGTATATGTGAGCGTAGACGGTTACTATCCCGTGCGCATTCTCAAAACGCAGTTTTTCCCGAATGAAGTAAGTATTCTTCCAATCACTCTCATACCCATATCGCGCGGATATACAAATACAGAAAACGGCACTGTCGTTTACAATATTCCTCCGAATCAGCTTCTTATACCGGAGCAGCGCAGTCAGGAATCATTTCCGGAGCAAATGGTGACGGCGATGATAGTCGGCGAGATAGTCATACCCGAATTTATATCGGTCCACCTCGGTTATCCCGAGCAGTACGCCGAGAACGTATACGTATCGTTTCCCGACTACGTCAAAAACGTCGCTTCATCGGAGATATACCCAACGTGGAACGAAGAGGCCATACGAGCAAACGTATACGCCATCATTTCTCTTACACTGAACAGGATATATACCGAATGGTACCGCAGTCAGGGATACGACTTTGATATTACAAGCACAACCCAGTATGACCAGACCTTTATCCCCGGAAGAGCGGTATATGAGAACGTAAGTCAGATAGTTGACGAAATATTCAACACATACGTCGTAAGACAGGGCTACCTGAGCCCGCTTTTCACGGCATATTGCGATGGCAGACAGACAAGCTGCGAGGGAATGTCGCAGTGGGGCTCGCAGGAGCTTGCGGAAAGCGGGCTTACGGCACTCGATATACTTAAATACTACTACGGCGACAACATAGAGCTTGCAACTACCGATAATATCACCGAAGTGCCGGAATCATATCCCGGCTATCCCCTTTCCTACGGCTCGATGGGAGATGCGGTTGCCGCAATTCAGTACCAGCTTAACCGCATTGCCGACAACTATCCGCTGATACCCAAAATACCTGCCATGTACAGGCAGTTTGGGCTTGCAACGGAATCCGCCGTGCGGACTTTTCAGGAGATATTCAACCTAACGCCGGACGGAATAGTCGGAAGAGCGACGTGGAACAAGATATCGTACGTATACTCCTCCGTCACAAAGCTTTCAGAGCTCACGGGCGAGGGGGATTTCGGCAAGTTTCCGGAAAACCCGCCAAGCGTTGTTCTGAGCTACGGAGACGTAAACCTTTATGTATCGCTTCTGCAATTTATTCTCGGATATTTAAGCATATTTTACCCGAACATTTCATATATAGACGTAGACACGGTCTTCGGCGAAAACACACAGCAAGCGCTTATAGAATTTCAGACACTTTTCGGGCTTACGCCAACAGGCGTTGTAACGGAAGAAGACTGGATAAAGCTATACGAAGTCTACAACACGGTCTACGACCTTGCAATACCGCTGCTTGAAGAACAGGGGTATCCCGGCTCTCCGATTTCAAGAGGTCAAAGAGGTGAAAACGTGCTTATCATGCAAAGCTACCTTCAAACTATATCCGCTGTTTATCCCGAAATTCCGCAGATATCGGCGGACGGCTCCTTCGGTCCGGCGACGGAAAACGCCGTCAAAGCGTTTCAGAGCCGCTTTATGTTACCCGTTACGGGAGTAATAAACGCCATAACATGGCTCAGAATAGTTGAAGTTTATAATTTTATCACAAGGCAGGAAGCAAACGAATAAAGCACAGGTA
>CAJOMW010000121.1 GCA_905235695.1 uncultured Clostridia bacterium
GTTCACTTTTTTCACCTTTTTCTCATACTAACTTCCACTTTTCTCATACTAAACGCCACTGCTTCCTAACTGTGGAAGTTACTTTGAGAATTTACGAAATTTTATCTACTTATTTATTATATATAGTTTACAGCCTCACTATTGACATTTTTCCCGTTATGAGATAAAATATTTATAAATAATTTTACTTTTTCTTGGAGGAAATATGTTCTACTACATAAACGGCTCCGTTGCACTTCTTGAGCCTGACAGAGCGGTGCTCGACTGCTCGGGGGTGGGCTATCTCATATCCATAACGAGGAAGACCTACGACGCTCTTGTGCGTGACGGGGGTATAGGCCCCGACGGCTCGGCGACGGGCGTTACGGCAAAGCTCTACACGTACTATTATATGCGTGAAGATGCGGTCGAGTTATACGGTTTTTACTCCGAAAGCGAGTGCTCGATATTCAAAATGCTCATAGGCATATCGGGAGTGGGGCCAAAGGCGGCTGTTTCCATTCTCTCCGCCCTCTCGGTGGACTCGTTCATTCGCGCCGTGGCGACGCAGGACGCAAAGGCGATCTCGAGTGCGCAGGGTATCGGGCTTAAATCCGCTCAGAAGATAATTCTCGAGCTTAAAGACAAGCTCTCGTCGTGGGATATGTCGGCAGACGACGGATTTGTGATGCCGCCGGAGCAGACCGCCGATTCGGACGACGCAAAGGAAGCAATAAACGCTCTTACCGTGCTCGGATACACCAGAGCAGAGGCGACCAATGCGGTAAAGGCGGCAAAGGGAAGCACTCTCGAAGAAATAATACGAAGCGCCCTCAATCAGCTTATGTGAAAAGGTGTGTTTCTGTAATATAATTGAGAAATGAGTTTTCAACAGTATTTTACAACGGTTAAAATCATGTTTACATAATGCTGATGTTTTTAGATTATGTAAATCAAAAAAACACAATACAAGGACGGAAATATGATAAAGAGCAGTAAGAACAACGAATACTCCGAAGAAGAATTCGATTTTGAAAACAGAATAGTATCTTCGTCCGAGAACCAGGACTATGAGCAGGAGATATCTCTGCGTCCGAAGACGCTTGCGGACTACGTAGGTCAGGGCAAGGTCAAGGAGAAGCTGTCCATATCCATGGAGGCGGCAAAGATGCGCGGAGAGGCGCTCGACCACATACTTCTCCACGGACCGCCCGGGCTCGGAAAGACGACGCTTGCCACGATAATCGCCGCAGAGATGGGTGTGGATATCCGCATAACCTCCGGTCCTGCCATAGAAAAGCAGGGCGTGCTTGCGGCACTGCTGACAAATCTGAAGCCTATGGACATTCTCTTTATAGACGAGATACACCGCCTCCCCCGACAGGTAGAGGAGATACTTTACCCGGCGATGGAGGACTACAACCTCGACATCATCATGGGCAAAGGCCCGTCTGCAAGAAACATACGTCTGCCGCTTCCGCCGTTCACGCTGATTGGCGCGACGACGCGTGCGGGACAGCTCTCGTCTCCGCTTCGGGACAGATTCGGCAACCTTTACCGCCTTGAGCTGTACACCGATGAGGAGCTGACCGACATAGTCTGCCGCAGTGCGGATATTCTCGGAGTAAACGCAAAGCCTGACGGCGCTTATGAGATCGCACGCCGCTCGAGGGGGACGCCGAGAATAGCAAACCGTATGCTCAAGCGCGTGCGCGACTATGCGCAGGTAAAGGCGGACGGAGTTATTACAAAATCCGTCGCTTCGGCGGCGCTTAATATGCTGGAGGTCGACGAGCTGGGGCTCGACATGACCGACAGAAAGATGCTCAATGCGATAATAAAGTTCTTCGACGGCGGCCCCGTCGGTCTTGAGACGCTCGCCTCTACGATAGGCGAGGAGGCAATAACGCTCGAGGACGTATACGAGCCGTATCTGCTCCAGCTCGGTTTTCTGAACCGCACGCCGAGAGGCAGAATGGCGACACGCGGCGCATACGAGCATCTCGGGCTTGAATACCCCGAAAAGAAGATCGCCGAAAAGGGCGGACAGGGAAGCGTAGGAAGCGCAAGCATGTTTGACGAATAATAAGACGGCGTTAATCTGTACAGAGAAAAAGGGATCATAAAATGCCTAAAGATTTAATAATAAGAAGCAGTGCCGAAGAATTTATCACATTTAAATTACAAGAGAAAAGTCAAGGAATTCAGGTACGTTATGAAAATGAAACTCTCTGGATGACACAAAAAGCCATGGCTGAGCTGTTTGACGTTCAAAGGCCTGCAATCACAAAGCACTTAAGCAACATTTTTAAAGAAAAAGAGTTGGACAAGGATTCAGTGTGTTCCAAAATGGAACATACTGCGGAAGACGGGAAAACATATAAAACAGATTTTTACAACTTAGATGCAATAATCTCAGTAGGGTACAGAATAAATTCTTTGCGTGCAACTCAATTCAGACGATGGGCGACGGGAGTGCTTAAAAAGTTTACCGTTCAGGGCTACGTTTTGGATAAAGAACGTATGAAAAACGGTTCTTTTATCGATATTGACTATTTCGACAAATTACTCGAAGAAATCAGAGAAATCCGAGTATCGGAAAGGCGTTTTTACCAAAAAGTTACCGATATATATGCTACAAGTATAGATTATGACGCACGTTCTCCTCTGACTTTAGACTTTTTTAAGAAAGTTCAGAACAAGATGCACTATGCCGTGTCACACCAAACAGCCGCAGAAACAATTTATAACAGAGCAGATTCAGAGAAAGAGAACATGGGGTTGACTTCTTGGAAAAATTCTCCTGACGGGAAAATTTTAAAATCCGACGTTACTATCGCCAAAAATTATCTGTCGAAAGACGAAATAGAGGATTTGGAGCATATTGTAAGCGCTTTCTTAGATCTTGCCGAAAGACGCGCTAAAAGACATATTCCTATGACAATGCAAGATTGGGCTGAAAGAATTGATAAATACCTTTTGGCTGACGACAGAGATATATTAAAAGACGCAGGCAAGATTTCTCATCAAATAGCATGTGATAAGGCAATTACAGAATTTGAGAAATACAGAGTAATACAGGACAAATTATATAAATCCGACTTCGACTTGCTTGTTGAAGAAACAAGCTCAGATATCGAGAATTCTGACGAGGTATAACGATTTTGGAAAAGAAAACCGCAAAAAAGGGTTCGTCGGCTAAAAGCGCAAAGCAAAAAAAGGCTTCCGGCGGCAAAAACGGCTCCGGCGGCAGGTCTTTTGCGTCTAAAGGCGGCGAAAAGACCAAGTCTTACGCAAACAGCCGGCAGAATAAGAAAAAATACATTACGGACAGTGCAACAGGCGAGAGACTTGACGTAAGTCGGCGCCCGAAAAAGCAAAAAAAGGAGCCGGAGCGCAAGGCGGCGACAGGCTCCGAGCTTGCAAAGGCTATACAGTGGTTTCCCGGCCACATGACAAAGGCTATACGCGAGATAAACGAGAGCCTTTCATACGTAGATATAGCGATAGAGCTGTGCGATGCGAGAATACCCGTCTCGAGCCGCAACCCGAATATTGAAAAAATCCTCGGCGCAAAGCCGTATATCACCCTTATGAACAAGGCGTCGCTCGCCGATCCGGGCAAAATCGCCGAATGGAAGAAGTACTATTCCGATCAGGGTAAAAAGGTCATATTCACCGACGCATTGACGGGAACGGGAATATGCGAAATAGTCCCGGCCGTGCGCGAGGTGCTGAAGGACAAGCTCGCCGCCTATGAGCGCAAGGGCATGAACCGCCTGCCGAGAGCCATGATACTCGGAGTGACAAACTCCGGAAAATCCACGCTTATAAACAAGCTCTGCGGAAGGAACAAGGCAAAGGCCGAGGACAGAGCCGGCGTCACACGCACACAGCAGTGGGTGACGGTCGAGGGAAGCATCGAGCTTCTCGACACGCCCGGAATACTCTGGCCGAAGTTCGACGACGAAGCGGTAGGGCTGAATCTCGCCTTCACGGGCGCAATACGCGACGAGATACTCGACCTTGAAGAAATAGCTGTGCTTCTCTGCCGCACTCTTCTCGAAAAGTATCCGCATCTTCTCGCCATGCGCTATAACCTCAGAAGCGAGGACATGAAGGACAAGCAGCCTTATGAAGTCTTTGAGACGATAGGCAGAAACCGCTCCCTGCTCGCAAAGGGCGGCGAAGTCGACTATCTCAGATGTGCGAGGATGCTCATTGACGAGTTCAGGGACGGCAGGATAGGCAGAATAACTCTGGAAGAGCCGAGATGAAAAAGCTTTGCTTTTTCATCAGCGAGAAATCACGAGTGAAAGAAAGTCTTCAATTTACATAATTACTCAACATACCGTTTTATGTTAACCTATCTTTACAAGCATTTTGTGATAACTTTACATAACCCCGATTTTTTATAATTATGTAAACATCTCATCAATTTAATCAAAGCAAAAATCTTAGATTTTTGCTACCTTAACTCCTCACTCCTAACTCCTAACTCCTAACTCCTAACTCCTAACTCCTAACTCCTCACTCCTAACTTCTCACTCCTAACTGAAAAACTTCTTCATTTTTACGAAAGGACAAAGCCATGACTCACCCCTCCCTCCTCATTCTCGGCTCAACCGGCTCTATCGGCACGCAGGCCATTCAGTCCGCTTCTCACCTCGGGCTTAAAATAGACGCACTGAGCGCCAACAAAAACTCAAAACTGCTC
>CAJOMW010000122.1 GCA_905235695.1 uncultured Clostridia bacterium
GCCCGGAAGGTCTGTAATAGTAACGCCGCTGTGCTTTTTCAGCTTTCCCTCTTTTTTCTCCACCGTAACGCCGGGCCAGTTTCCGACAAACTGATTTGAACCTGTCAGCGCATTAAACAATGTCGTTTTTCCGCTGTTCGGGTTTCCCGCAAGTGCAATTTTGATATCCATTTTAACTCCCTCCTGAGTTAGTAAATTCTAACTCGCTTCCAAAAAAATTATTCAACGCAAATCATCTGAGCGTCATGCTTTCTTATGGAAAGCTCATATCCGCGCACGGTTACTTCAATGGGATCTCCCAAAGGCGCAACCTTTCTCACCGTAGTAATCTGAGTGCCTTTCGTCACACCCATATCCATTATACGGCGTTTTACGGCTCCCTCACCCGTGAGCTTTGAAACCATTGCCGTTTCTCCCACCTTCAGATCCTTTAAGGTTTTCATGTTCCTTCCCCCTTTAAATCAAAATTTTATTTGCCGTTGCAAAATCTATCGCAACGCGCGATTCTTTTATTTTTACTATTACGTTTTTGCCGAGCGTGCTTATAACCGTTGCGGTTCCGCCTACGGTAAATCCCAGGTTTTCAAGGTGTTTTTTTACTTCGGGACTTCCGTCTATCTTCTTGATAACACACTCTTTGCCGGCGTCCGCAAAGCTGATCGGAATCATTAAATTTCCCCTCCTTGCACAATTAGTTCTGACTAACCTTCCGCTACTATTATAGTTAAACAAAACTAACTTGTCAACTGTTTTTTATAAAAATCTCACTTTTCGTCAAAAGCGACAATAAGTTAGCGCTATCTAACTGCAAAGTTTGTGCAAGTATACGCAAAAATTTCCCCTGCCGCCCTTGAAAATCCTGTATTTATATGCTATAATAATAATCTGATAGTAGTATGATGAAGAAAATAGGGACAGGAGATAATATGAGCCTTTTAGCAACAGTTTTGATTTTGATTGTATGGGCAATTTGTGCAATTATTAGAAAATTAACACCTCCAGACCCACCGATTGACGATATGGACAAATATTTAAAAGAATTGATGCAGTGCAGAAACCAAAAAGAAAGACGGAAATTTATAAAACAGGATGCAGTCAGACGGAGAAATAAGAATAATATATAGTATTTTCAAAAAACACTTGCCCGGAGAAAGTATAATTGCGAGTAAAACGTGAAAAGCAAAGCTGCTTTCTACAAAAAGCAGAAGTGCAGCCGCCGCACTTTAATGAATTTGATTTTTGCAAGGCAAAAATCTACCTTAATTGCGAATTGCGCATTGCGAATTGCGAATTGCGAATTGCGCTGCGCATTGCGAATTATGAATTATAACCCGGAAAAGATATAAATTTAAACATAGACCAAAGGAGACCGTTATGTTTCAGAAACCCAAGGGCACAGTCGATATTCTCCCGAGCGAGACCGTGCTGTGGCACGAAATGGAAGAAATAATAAGGGACAGCGCCAAAAACGCAGGCTTCAGCGAGATCCGCATACCGACGTTCGAGAACGCCGGAGTTTACAGGCGCGGCGTCGGCACGACCACCGACATAGTCCAGAAGGAGATGTTCACGCTGAATGCGGACGATGCGGAAATGTGTCTGCGGCCGGAAGGAACGGCAGGCGTGGTCAGAAGCGTCGTCGAAAACGGACTTTACAACGAGGCAATGCCCTTAAAGCTCTACTATATCGGTCCGTTCTTCCGCTACGAGAAGCCCCAGGCAGGAAGAAGCCGCGAGTTTTATCAGTTCGGCGTAGAGATGTTCGGAGCGGACAGCGCTTATGCGGATGCGTCGGTCATTTCGCTCGCGGACGACGTGCTCAGAAGAGTAAAAGTAAAGACAAAGCTCAATATAAATTCAATAGGCTGCCCCAAGTGCCGCCCGGTATACAGAAAGGCGCTCGTAGACTACTTTGAAGGTCACAGGGACGAGCTGTGCGACACCTGCAAAGAGAGACTTTCGACAAATCCCCTTCGCATTCTCGACTGCAAGAGCCCGATATGCTCCGCCATTGCGGAAAAATCGCCGAAAACCATAGATTATTTGTGCGAGGATTGCAAAACGCACTTTTCCGACCTGAAAAGCTCGCTCGACACGCTCGGCATAGACTACACGGTAAATCCGAAGATAGTTCGAGGACTCGACTACTACGTCCGCACGGTGTTCGAGTTTATATCGGACGACATCGGTGCGCAGAGCACTGTTTGCGGCGGCGGAAGATATGACGGTCTCGTAGAACAGCTCGACGGCCCCGCTCTCTCGGGAATAGGCTTCGGCATGGGACTTACGAGACTTGCCCTTGCGAGAAAGCTCCTTGCGGAAAAGAATGAGGCGGAGTATCCGTCGCTCCCGACTCCAAAGCTGTACATTGCCCCGATGGGTAAGGACTGTGCGCTCTATGCGCTCAAAACCACCGAGGAGCTGAGGCGCCGCGGAATATACGCAGAATGTGACGTCGCTTCCCGTTCCCTCAAGGCGCAGATGAAGTATGCGGACAAGATAGGAGCGCTCTATGTGCTGGTGGTAGGCGACAACGAGCTTGAGAGCGGAACGGCTCTCCTCAAGAATATGCGCGACAAGGACGACAGGCGCGAGGTAAGTTTAAACGAAATTGCAGATATTATCGAAAGGATTTGACAGAAATGACAGAATTTTTAGGCTCATCCAAGAGAACAGATTATTGCGGAGACGTCAGGGACGACCATATAGGCAGAACCGTTACGGTCATGGGCTGGGTACAGAAGACGAGAGACCTCGGCAGCCTCATATTTACCGACCTGCGTGACAGGAGCGGCATAGTTCAGCTCGCTTACGATGAAAACACGGACAAGGCTGTGTTTGACAAGGCTTCTTCCGTCCGCAGCGAATACGTTCTGTGTGCGACCGGCGTTGTGCGCGAGCGAGACAGCAAGAACCCCAATATTCCGACGGGAAACGTGGAAATATACGTCAGCGAGCTCAAGATTCTCGCAGAGTCACAGACTCCGCCGTTTGAGATAGTTGAAAAGTGCCGTGCGAACGAGGAGCTTCGCTTAAAGTACCGCTACCTCGACCTTCGCCGTCCGGATCTTATGAAGAACATCATAACCCGTCACAAGCTCGCAAAAGTCACGCGCGACTACTTCGACAGGAACGGCTTTATCGAGATAGAGACACCTATCCTCATTCGCTCCACGCCCGAAGGCGCTAGAGACTATCTCGTTCCGAGCCGTGTTCACAAGGGCTCGTTCTATGCGCTCCCCCAGTCACCCCAGCTCTACAAGCAGCTCTCCATGGTTGCCGGCTTTGACAGATATATGCAGATAGCCCGCTGCTTCAGAGACGAGGATCTGAGAGCCGACCGTCAGCCGGAATTCACACAGATAGATATCGAGATGTCCTTCGTTGAGATGGAGGACGTGCTCGCCGTCGGCGAAGGCTACATGAAAGAGGTCTTCAAGCAGATACTCGACACGGATATAACCCTTCCTCTCCCGAGACTCACCTACAAGGAAGCCATGGAGAGATACGGCAGCGACAAGCCGGATATAAGATACGGCATGGAGATAGTCGATATATCAGACGTCGTAAAGGACTGCGGATTCGGCGTGTTCACCGGCGCAATCGGCGGCGGTGGAAGCGTAAGATGCATAAAGGCAGACAACGCCTCTGCCCTCCTCACGAGAAAGGAAGTCGACAAGCTGACCGACTTTGTAAAGGGCATAGGCGGAAAAGGTCTTGCGTGGATAAGGTGGACGGACGACGGAATATCGTCCTCATTCGGCAAGTTCATGACGGAAGACGAGATGAATGCGATTCTCGCAAAGGTCGGAGCAGAAAAGGGCGACGTAGTAATGATAGTGGCAGACACGAACACGTCTAAAGTTCTCACGCAGCTCGGTTCGCTCAGAACGGAGGTCTCCAACAAGGTAGGCGTTGAAAAGAAGGGCATAGGGCTGCTCTGGATAACCGAGTTCCCGTTCTTTGAATACGACGAGGAGAGCGGAGAGTGGCTCGCTATGCACCATCCGTTCACGGCGCCTCTCGACGAGTGTCTTGAATACCTCGAGACCGACAAGGCAAAGGTTCGTGCAAAGGCTTATGACCTCGTCCTCAACGGCATTGAGCTTTCAAGCGGCTCCATAAGAATAACCAACCCCGATCTTCAGGCGAGAATATTCACCCTTCTCGGGCTCAGCGACGAGGAAGCCTACGAAAAGTTCGGCTATCTCCTCGACGCCTTCAAGTACGGCGCACCCCCTCACGGCGGCATGGGCATAGGGCTTGACAGGCTCGAAATGCAGCTTCTCGGATGCGAGAGTCTGCGCGACGTCATCGCATTTCCGAAGGTTCAGAATGCTTCAGAGCTCATGACGATGTGTCCGGCTCCGGTCGATCAAAGCACCCTTGACGAGCTTGGAATCACAACTACCGCTGAAGAAGAATAAATCAAATAAAGGCAAGGCAACGGTCGGGCAAAATCTTATGTTTTGTCCGACCGTTATAATTTTTTGCTTTTCAAAGCACAGAATACGTAATTGGCAGAATTGCAAAAGCGCGGCTTTTGATATCCGTTTTCTGTTGCTCTGCTAAGCGCGGGTGCGGCTGGCAAAAGCGCAGCTTTTGATGCACATTTGCTGTTTTACTGCTAAGCGCAGGTGCGGCTACCAAAGTGCCTATGGCACTTTGGGGAATACGGGGACGTTCTTTTTGCTCGTGCAAAAAGAACCAAAAAGCACGTTTTCTTTCTCTTGAAAGAGAAAGAAAAGGGAAAGAGAACTGCGTCGAAAAACTTCGCTCCGCTCTGAGGTTTTTCGACGGT
>CAJOMW010000123.1 GCA_905235695.1 uncultured Clostridia bacterium
ATGGCGGTCTCTTTTGTTTTGCGGGTTATTTTTGACGTTCTCATGATACCAACCTTTCTATAAGTTAGGAGTTAGGAGTGAAAGAAAAATCGAAGATTTTTTCAGGGAGGTTTGACGAAGTCAAAACTCTTGGAGTGAGGAGTTAAGGAAAAATCACTTCGTGATTTTTTTAATTTAGATTAGTTGACATAAGCGTTGTGTTTTTATATTTATGTAAACCAATGTCGCTTCTGCCGCAAGCGTGGGTTGACATAATTCGTAAAAACTGTAATTATGTAAATAGCGCCTCGCTTAAATTATTTTAAATAAAAATCTCCTTTTTTCCCTCGCAGTCGAGAGTAAAGTCTGTGTGGGCTTCACGTATTTTTCTCATTTTCCTAAGTATTCGTCGAGCAGAGCAAAAAGCCTTTCGTTTTCACTCTGCGAGCCTGCGGTTATGCGAAGCGCACCGTATGACGAAAAGTATCTTATAAGCACGCCTCTTTCTTTCAGGTACTCGTATATATCCTTTGCCGACGGCGTTTCAATAAACACGAAATTGGTATGCATTTTCGGAAAAGGAGCAATGCTTCTGGCGGCAAGTCCGCTCTGAAGGAGCTCGGTCTGCTCTCTTATCAGCTTTATGCTCTCATCGAGAAGCGCCCTGTCGCTCATTATCACCTTTCCAAATGCCTGTGAAACGCGATTTACGTTGTACGGACTCTTTACCGCCTTGAACATATCGCAGAATTTCTTGTCCGCAACTATAAATCCAAGTCTTAGTGCCGCCGAGCCTATCGCCTTTGACATGGTTTTCAGAACGACTATGTTTGTATATGATGCATTGTCCCTCAGAAAGCTCTCAGATTCGGAAAGCTCTCCGGCAAAGTCCATATACGCTTCGTCGACAACGAATATCGTCCCGGGATTTTTTGCGGCGAGAGCCGCTATATCCGATTTTTTCTCGATTCGCCCCGTCGGATTGCACGGATTTGAGAAGATGCATATTTTTGCGCCGGTGTTCTTGATATATTCGTCCGCCTTTGAAAAATCTATCTGTAAATCTCTGTTTTTGGGGCAAACGACGCTCCTTAGCTCCGCAAGACGGGCGTAGAAGGCGTACATCGAGAAGTCGTAGCTGAAAGAGATAACGGAAGAGCCCTTGTCGACAAAGCCGTTCATGAGGACTGAGATTATCTCGTCCGAGCCGTTCCCGGCGGCGACGTTTTCCCGGTCTATTCCGTAGTATGCCGAAAATGCCGTGCAAAGCTCCGACGCGTCGGGATCGGGATAGCGGTTGAAGGCGAGCTTTTCCGTCTCGGCGGCAAATTTTTCTCTCATAGATGCCGGCATACTTATAAAGCTCTCGTTTGCGTCGAGGCGTACCTCGTAAGAGGCAGTGTCTACGGTATACGGAGTAATATCCGCGAGCTTTGAAGCAAAAAGTTTACTGTCAAACATAGTTTTATTCCTGTTCTTTAAAGCGTACTCTTATGGAGTTTGCGTGAGCGGAAAGTCCTTCGGACTCCGCAAACCTGATTATATCGTCCCTGTACTCTTCGAGTCCCTTTCTGGAGTAGCATATAACCCCCGACTTCTTTATGAAGGTGTCGACCGATAGGGGTGAAGCGAAGCGCGAAGTGCCGTTTGTGGGAAGAACGTGGTTCGGACCTGCAAAGTAGTCGCCGAGCGGCTCGGGGGAGTATTCTCCGAGGAATATCGAGCCTGCGTTCTTTACCTTAGACAGATCGCCGAGCGGATTTTCGGTGAGGAGCTCGAGGTGCTCGGGAGCGACCTTTGCCGCAAGCTCAAAGCACTCGTCCATATCCCTGCAGACTATCGCCGCACCGAAGGATTCTATTGATTTTCCGGCTATTTCGCTTCTCTCGAGGGCGGCAAGCTGTGTTTCGAGCTCTTTTGCCGTTTTTTCCGCAACCTCCCTTGAGTTTGTTATGAGGAGCGAAGAAGCTATTGCGTCATGCTCCGCCTGGGAGAGCAGATCCGCCGCCGCATATACGGGGTTTGCGCCGCTGTCGGCGATTACGAGGACCTCGCTCGGACCTGCTATCATATCTATGTCGCAAGCGCCGTAAACAAGTCTCTTTGCCGTAGCTACGAATATGTTTCCCGGCCCTGCGACCACGTCTGCCTGAGGAATCGTTTCCGTGCCGTAGGCCATCGCCGCTATTGCCTGTGCGCCGCCGCACAGGAACACCCTGTCAACGCCCGATATGAGTGCGCAGTATGCGACCGCCGGAGGTATCTCTCCGCCGCGAAGGGGGGTTGTCATTATTATCTCATTTACGCCGGCTACCTTTGCCGGTATGCAGTTCATCAGCACGCTTGAGGGGTAAGCTGCGCTTCCGCCGGGAACGTAGATGCCGGCTCTGTTTTTGGGAGTTATCCTCATGCCGGTGAATTTTTCGGTGTCCTCGGAGTCAAAGAATGACTGACGGAGCTGCTTTTCGTGGTATTTTCTTATATTTTCCGCCGCTTTGGATATCGTGTTTTTGAGCTGCTGCGGAACCTTGTCCGCCAATGCTTCGAGATTTTGGCGCGACATTTCGAGCGTGTCGCTACTGAGGGTAACCTTATCGAATTTTTCCGTATACTCGAGCACGGCCTTGTCGCCTCTTGCCTTAACGTCCTCGATTATATCTGTAACGGTTTTCACTATTTCCGCAGAGGGGCTCGACGCACGGAGCGAGAGCTTTTCGAGAAAGCCGTCACATTCTTTTGATTTATATTCGTATACTTTAAGCATTTTTCTGTCCTTTCGGCGTTTATATCTGTTTTTCGATCTTTTCGATTACCTTGTCTATCTCGTCCTTTTTGAGCTTTATGCTTGCGGAGTTTACGATAAGTCTTGCGCTTACCGGAGCCACCTCGCTCACTATTTCAAGTCCGTTTTCCTTGAGAGTGGAGCCTGTCTCGACTATATCGACTATTCCGTCCGCCAGTCCCAGGAGCGGAGCAAGCTCGACCGAGCCGTCTATCTTGACTATCTCAACGTCCATTCCTATCGAGCTGAAATACTCCTTTGCGACCTTTGGGTATTTTGAAGCGACCACCTTATGCGAAAAGCCGCCGAAGAAGTCCGTTCCCTTTTTTGCCGCCAGGGCAAAGCGGCATTTGCCGAACCCGAGATCAAGCACCTCGTAGAATCCGCTTCCCATCTCCATTATGGTATCTTTTCCTACTATGCCCATGTCGCTCACTCCGTGTTCGACGTAGGTTATTACGTCGTTTGCCTTTGCGAGCACGACTTCGATATCGTCGCCTATATTGAAAAAGAGTTTTCTGCCCTTGTTTTTGAGCTCATCACAATTATAGCCTGCTTTTTCAAATATTTCAATAGCTTTTGATTCGATTCTTCCTTTTGTAAACGCAATTCTTATCATCGGGTGGTGCCTTTCTCTCTTAAATATGTTTTTTGTTTTATGTTTTCTTTTTCTGTTGCTCTGCTGAGCGCAGTTGCAGTATCCAAAGTGCTTCCAGCACTTTGGGGACACGGGGACGTTCTTTTTGCTGGCACAAAAAGAACCAAAAAGTGCCTTTTGCGCCGTCGCATTACGGGTTCCGTGCTTCGCACTCCACATATGCGACGACGGATCTAGGCGCAGGTCGTACTGCCCTTACAATGGGCTACATCAATTCAGCGGCTTTAGTGCCTCAAATTTCTTCGGTGGAGTTGCTCATATAGAGAATGTTGCACGTTTCCGCGCCATGGCAAGTTTTGCGGTCACGAGACTGCGGTGA
>CAJOMW010000124.1 GCA_905235695.1 uncultured Clostridia bacterium
AAAAAGCAATGATAAACAAATACCTCAAAGTATACGGTGCCCGTGAAAATAACCTCAAAAATATAGATGTCGAGATACCGCGCGATAAGCTCGTTGTGTTTACCGGACTGTCCGGCTCCGGCAAATCCTCCCTCGCATTCGATACGATATACGCCGAAGGACACAGAAGATTCGTCGAATCGCTCTCCGCATACGCGAGAATGTTCCTCGGACAGCTCGATAAGCCCGACCTCGACAGGATAGAGGGACTTTCTCCGGCAATATCCATAGACCAGAAGACCACCTCCAAAAATCCTCGCTCCACCGTCGGAACGGTCACTGAAATATACGATTATCTCAGACTTCTTTACGCCAGGTGCGGCACTCCGCACTGCCCGGTCTGCGGAAAAGAGATAGTCAAGAGGACAATAGACAGCATACTCGACGAGATAATGGAGCTTCCCGAGGGTACTAAGTTCTATATCCTCGCACCGATAGTCAAGGGCAAGAAGGGCACCCACGCAAAGCTGTTCTCCGACCTTGTCAAGAGCGGCTACGTAAGAGTGCGTGTAGACGGCGGCATATATAACCTCTCCGACAACTTCGACCTCGACAAGAACACAAGACACGATATTGACGTCGTCGTGGACCGCCTTGCCATGAAGGAGGATATACGAACAAGGCTTTCGGATTCCGTCGAGAACGCCTGCAAGCTTTCGGGCGGACTCGTTATCGTCGCACTCCACGACGGCGATATAGACGGCGAAAAAGAACGCCTTTACTCGCAGAACTTCGCCTGTGCCGAACACGGCATAAGCCTCGGCGAGCTTGAGCCGAGAATGTTCTCTTTCAACAGCCCGTTCGGTGCGTGCCCCGACTGCGACGGACTCGGCGAAAGGTTTGAGCTTTCGCCGGACAAGCTGTTTCCGGACAGAAAGCTCTCGCTCAGCAAGGGGGCCTGCGTCTGCAACGGATATAAAAAAGTCACCGACGACTCATGGAACGCCGTCGGCATAAACGCCGCCCTCATAAAGTACGGATGCAGCATACATACGCCGCTCTGCGATATGAGTGACGAGGCTCTGCATACGCTCTTCTACGGCAACGGCGAGAAGCTGCGCGTTGCGTATCACGGCTATCCGGCAAACTTTGCCGGAATAATAACCGATATCCAGCGCAGGTACGAGCAGGCGGAAAACTACCCCGACCAGCGAGAGTACTACCAGCAGTTCATGGAGAATGTTGAGTGCCCGACATGCCGGGGAAAAAGGCTGAAGAAGGAGACTCTCGCAGTCACCGTCGGCGGACTGAATATCGCCGAATGCTGTGACCTTTCCGTCAAAAATTCCATAGCGTTTTTCAATGGGCTTAAGCTAAACCACCAAAACAGCATAATTGCCAAAGATATACTCAAAGAAATAAGAGAACGCCTTGAGTTTCTCAGAAGCGTCGGACTTGAATACCTCACGCTTTCGAGAAAATCCGGCACGCTTTCGGGCGGCGAGAGCCAGAGAATAAGGCTTGCCACGCAAATAGGCTCGTCGCTTATGGGAGTGCTGTATATTCTCGACGAGCCGAGTATCGGACTGCATCAGCGCGACAACGCAAAGCTCATCGCAACGCTCAAGAAGCTCAGAGACCTCGGAAATACGCTTATAGTCGTGGAACACGACGAAGAGACCATGCTCGAGTCGGATTATATCGTCGATATAGGTCCCGGAGCCGGCATACACGGCGGCGAGATCGTCGGATGCGGCACGCCGGAGGAGTTCAAGAAGCTGAAAGGCTCGGTGACGGCGGACTTCCTTTCGGGAAGAAGAAAAATAGCCGTGCCGGAGACGCGCAGAGAGGGTAACGGAAAGTCCCTCAGAATCTTCGGCGCAAGGCAGAACAACCTCAAAAATATAGACGTTGAAATACCGCTCGGAAAATTCAACTGCATAACCGGCGTTTCCGGCTCGGGAAAGAGCTCGCTCATTAACGGAATAGTCCTTCCGGCCCTTGCGAGAGAGCTGAACGGCGCATACTCAATTCCGGGAAAGCATGACAGGATAGAGGGCATGGAAAACCTCGACAAGGTCATTGCCATAGACCAGTCGCCTATCGGCAGGACTCCGCGTTCAAATCCCGCAACCTATACAGGGCTGTTTACCGACATAAGAGCACTGTTCGCCTCAACTCAGGATGCGCAGATACGCGGCTTCAAGCAGGACAGATTCTCATTTAACCTCAAGGGCGGCAGATGCGAGGCGTGCCAGGGCGACGGAACTCTCAAGATAGAGATGCACTTCCTTCCGGACGTTTACGTCACCTGCGACACCTGCCACGGCAAGAGGTACAACAGGGAAACCCTCGAAGTAAAGTATAAGGGCAAGAGCATATCGGACGTGCTTGATATGACGGTCGACGAGGGATGCGAGTTTTTTGCAAATCTGCCGAAGCTGTACCGCAGACTGAAAACTTTGCAGGACGTAGGCCTCGGATATATAAAGATAGGTCAGTCGTCCACAACGCTCTCCGGCGGCGAGGCGCAGAGAGTGAAGCTGGCGACGGAGCTTTCAAGGGTTGGCACGGGAAATACGCTGTACGTTCTCGACGAGCCGACGACGGGACTTCACTCCGCCGACGTCGAAAGGCTGATAGACGTGCTTCAAAGACTTGTAAACCTCGGCAACACGGTCGTCGTCATAGAGCACAACCTCGATATGATAAAGACGGCGGATCACATAATAGACCTCGGTCCCGAGGGCGGTGACGGCGGAGGAACGGTCGTGGCAACGGGAACTCCCGAAGAGGTCGCAAGGTGCGAAAAGTCTTATACGGGACAGTATCTAAGGAAGATGCTCTGAATAAAAAACACTTGAAAGGAAAACGGCTTTGATAATACTCAGCGCTTCAAATATAAATCTTGCCTTCGGCACGGACGTAATACTTGAAAACGTATCACTCGGAGTACAGGAGGGCGACAAGATAGGAGTTGTCGGCGTAAACGGCGCAGGCAAGTCCATGTTTCTCCGCACCCTCACGGGAAAGACTGCGAGAACGTCCGGCGAAGTGTTCCTGTCCGCAGGCAGAACGGTCGGATTTTTGGAGCAGGATACGGGACTTGTGTCCGACAATAAAATATACGATGAGATGCTGCTTGCATTTCCAAAGCTCGTTGCGGATGAAAAAAGACTAAGGCAGCTGCTTGAGAAAATGAACGACAAGTCCGTTTCGGCGAGCGAACACATGGATCTTGCCGCAAGCTATACCGCACTCGAAGAAAAATTCAAGGAGGGCGGAGGATACGAGTATAAGAGCAGAATTTCCGCAATGCTCACGGCGATGGGCTTTGAGAGGGAAAAGCACGAGCTTTATATAAATCAGCTCTCGGGCGGTCAGAAAACCCGCCTTGCACTTGCAAGACTTCTTCTTTGCGAGCCGGACGTGCTCATTCTCGACGAGCCGACAAATCACCTCGATATTGAGTCGATAGAGTGGCTTGAAAACTACCTTTCACAATATAAAAAAGCGGTAATAGTCGTATCTCACGACAGATATTTTCTCGACAAGGTGACTTCAAAGACCTTTGAGATAGAGAATAAGACCGGCAAGCTCTACAACTGCCCTTACAGCGAGTACGTCAAGCGCAAGGAGGAGGACAGAAAGAACGACCTGAAGCACTACGAAAACCAGCAGAAGGAGATCGCTCGCCTCGAGGCGTTCGTCGAAAACCAGAGAAGGTGGAACAGGGA
>CAJOMW010000125.1 GCA_905235695.1 uncultured Clostridia bacterium
AGGTCAAGCAGCTCATCTTTCAGTATTGTTTTAGGCACTGTGTTGAATATAATATCACATTCGCCGATAACAAGCGATATATCGTCCGTTCTGAGCGGCCTGCAGCCGTTTATCTTAGCCCACATAAGGTCTTCGCTTTTTCTTGCGGAAGCCACAACGTCCGCTCCGAGCGCTCTGAGAAGACGGCAAAGCACCTTCCCTATTCTTCCGTAGCCTATAACAAGGCACTTACTGCCGGAGATCGTAACGGGAAGCTCGGTAATTGCGATGGATAAAGCGCCCTCTGCAGTCGGAACAGCGTTTGCGACCTTATAATCCTCTCTGTCGTAGTAATCGTATACATCAATTCCCGTATTTTCGGCGAGGAGCTCTATCTTCTCGTTTTTATTGCCGTAAAGTATCAATTTATCCGCTTTGACTTTTGAAAATATATCCTCAAGGCTGATATTTTTGTCGGACAGCGGCGAATTGACGTTTATTCCGTCGGTAGATGCCGGGAGAGGAAGTATTACAACGTCTGAAATCTCCAAGGCGTCATAGAGATTGGCACATCTCGTGCAGAGCCCAACGTATCCTTTATATTTGTCAAAGCCGTAAAGCACTACTTCATAACCGCCTTCGGACGCAAGTCTTGAAGCGCAGAAAACCTGCCGCATATCTCCGCCTATAAATGCGATTTTTATATCTTTTTTCATAAAAACAAGTCCTTTCGGGCAGACCGGAAACAAGCAATGTAATACCTCTTCCGGAAAGTGCAAAAGCCTCATTGCTTTTACACTTTTGCCTGATGTATAATATGCCCGATTTACCCGGCTTGTTAATGTGAAAACCGTGCGTAAAAGCGTAAATTTGCAGGCACTTGTAAAAATATTTCAGTTTAAATTTTCAAAAAACATTGAAAATAAATCATATATATTGTATAATAGGTTGTAAAAGTATGGAAGGATGATGCAAATGGCTGAAAAGCTGCTAAAGGACGTCTCGGCGGAACAGCAGGCAGGTATATTCGGCAGTTTTGATTCAAATACGAGAATTATTGAAAGCGAGTTCGGTGTGCGGCTCTTTCAGAATTCCGACGGTATCAAAATCACCGGCGACGAGCAGACAGACGTAGAAAACGCCGCAAACGCCTTAGAATATCTTCTGAAGATGACGTCCGGCGGAGAAGCTCTTACCGAGCAGAACGTGAGATACGTTATAAGCATGGTAAACTCGGGAAGCGCCGGACAGCTTGAAAGACTTGACGGAGACTGTATATGCATAACCTCGCGCGGCAAGCCCATAAAGGCAAAGACCGTCGGTCAGAGAGAGTATATTGACTCAATTGCATCAAATACCGTCACCATTGCCGTAGGTCCTGCCGGAACCGGAAAGACGTTCCTTGCCGTCGCAATGGCCGTCAATGCGCTTCGCACAAAGCAGGTAAACCGCATCATACTTACCCGCCCCGCAGTAGAAGCCGGCGAGCGGCTCGGCTTTCTTCCGGGAGATTTGCAGAGCAAGATAGACCCGTATCTTCGCCCCCTCTACGACGCACTGTTTGAGATGCTCGGCATGGAGGGATATACGAGAAACGTTGAAAAGGGAGCGATTGAGATAGCGCCGCTTGCATATATGCGCGGAAGAACGCTGGACGACTCCTTTATAATCCTCGACGAAGCTCAGAACACAACGCCCGAGCAGATGAAGATGTTTCTGACAAGGCTCGGCTTCGGCTCAAAGGCTGTCGTCACGGGAGACATAACGCAGGTGGATCTCCCTCGCGGCGTAACGAGCGGACTTTCGGAGGCGGTAACTATTCTGAAAGACATTCCCGACATTGCCATCCATTTTCTGACCGATAAGGATATCGTGCGCCACTCTCTTGTACAGAAGATAATAAGGGCATACGAAGAATACGATAAAGAACACAAAAGGAATTAGCGAAAGGATATCTTATGGAAAAGATAAAACATACGATATACACACAGAATAAGCAAAACAAAATTGAGCTGACAAACGCAATGCGCGCGCTTGCAAAAAAGGTAATATGTGCGGCTTTGGACGATGGCGAGATAGATTTTCCCGTTGAAATATCGCTTACGTTTGTAGACAACGAACAAATAAGAGAGCTGAACAGGCAGTATCGCAACAAGGACAGCGCTACCGACGTTCTCTCCTTCCCCATGTTTGAAGGCGGCGAGATAGAATACGACGACGAATCAAGCGAGCCGTGTGCGCTTGGAGATATAGTCATATCACTTGAAAGAGCGGCCTTGCAGGCAGAGGAATACGGTCATTCTCTCGAGAGAGAGGTAGGGTTTCTCTGCGTTCACTCGGTGCTTCACCTGCTCGGATATGACCACGAGACAAGCAAAGAGGACGAGGAATACATGAACGACACCTGTGAGGACGTCCTCGCTTCGCTCGGGCTTACGAGAGAGCCTGCAAACGGCAGCGAAGAAGGCTCAGATAATAAAAAGGCGGAAATAATAGACGTACGAGATATGAAAACGGTGTTCATAAGCATAGTGGGCAGACCAAACGTCGGCAAGAGCACGCTTCTCAATACCATCATCGGCGAAAAGGTTGCCGCCGTATCAAAGAAGCCGCAGACAACCCGCGACAAGATAACCGGTATACATACGGTCGGCAATGAGCAGTACGTATTCGTCGACACGCCCGGACTGCACAAGCCGAAAAACAAGCTCGGCGAATACATGGTAAACGCCGCAAAGACTGCGATACCGGACACGGACGTAGTTATACTCGTCGTTGAGAGCGGCGAGAGGATAACAAACGCCGACAGGGATATAATTGAAAATCTGAAAGCCTACAACTTGCCTGCCCTGCTCGTTATAAACAAGGTAGACGCAGCAAGGAAGGACAGGCTTCTCATAACGATAGACCAATACTCAAAGCTGTTTGATTTTGCTTCCATCATACCGCTGAGCGCCCTGACGGGAGAAGGCGTCGACATACTCATGGACGAGCTGAAGCCTTTTCTGCACTCCGAGAGATGGTATTTCCCCGAGGATATGATAACAGACCAGTCCGAGCGCACCATAGCGTCGGAGATAATACGAGAAAAGATGCTAAAGCTTCTCGACGAGGAGATTCCGCACGGCGTTGCGGTGACTGTTGAAGATTACGTCGAAAAGCCAAAGATAGTTGAGATCAGAGCTGAGATATACTGCGAAAAGGAAGCGCACAAGAAGATAATAATAGGCAAAAACGGCGAAACCCTGAAAAAGATATCCACTTTTGCCAGAGAAGACATTGAAAAGGCTGTCGGAAAGCAGGTATATCTCAACGTTTGGGTAAAGGTCAAAGAAAACTGGCGGGACAGCGAGCTGAATATGGCTCGTCTCGGCTTCAAGAAAGAGGACTGATACTTTGCAGGATATCACTATTGACGCTGTTATCCTGAGAGAGGTTCTCGTCGGCGAGAGCGACAAGCTATTGACTGTACTCACTGCCGAAAACGGCATAATGACCGTAAGCGCAAAGGGCGTAAAGAACATCAAGAGCAAGAACAGCGCGGCGGTACAGCTTTTCTGTCACTCGACGCTTGAGGTAACGAAAAAGGGACAGCGATATATACTCAAAACCGCAGCCTTGAAAAACAGCTTCTACGGTCTGCGCAGCGAGATAGAGCGGTATGCCCTTGCCTGCTATATTGCGGAAACCGCCGTCTATTTCTGCACCGAGCAAAACGACGAGACCGACGC
>CAJOMW010000126.1:0-3707 GCA_905235695.1 uncultured Clostridia bacterium
GCTTATTTTATCTCTAAAACTGTACAATCAGACAAATTGCATAAAAATTGTAAATATGAACACAAAGTACTTGATTTTTTTGAAAAACAGTGGTACAATTTAGTAAACAAATAAATGAAAAGGAATGAATATAATGAAAGACATCAAAAAAGTTGTACTCGCATACTCGGGCGGACTCGATACGTCCATAATAATCCCTTGGCTCAAGGAGAACTATGACAACTGCGAAGTTATAGCTGTTTCGGGAAACGTCGGACAGGCTGATGAGCTTGAAGGGCTTGAGGAAAAGGCTATAAAGACAGGTGCGTCAAAGCTGTATATCGAAGACCTCACGGATGAATTTGTCGATGAATATATCATCCCCACCGTTAAGGCAGGAGCTCTTTATGAGGATTATATGCTCGGAACGTCTTTTGCACGTCCGGTTATCGCAAAGCGCCTTGTTGAGATAGCAAAGAAAGAGGGCGCCGACGCTATATGCCACGGCTGCACAGGTAAGGGAAACGACCAGGTAAGATTTGAGCTTGCCATAAAGGCTTTTGCTCCTGATATGAAGATAATCGCTCCCTGGCGCGAGTGGAATATAAAGTCCCGCGACGAGGAGATTGACTATGCCGAGGCGCACAACATACCTCTGAAGATAAACCGCCAGACCAATTACTCCAAGGATAAGAATCTCTGGCATCTCTCACACGAAGGTCTTGACCTTGAGGACGCAGGAAACGAGCCGCAGTACGAAAAGGAAGGCTTCCTCGAAATGGGCGTTTCACCTATAAACGCTCCCGATAAGCCTGAATATATAACGCTTGATTTTGTAAAGGGCGTTCCTACAGCATTCAACGGTGAAAAGCTCAGCGCAAAGGAGATAATATACAAGCTCAATGAGGTTGGCGGAAAGAACGGCATAGGACTTCTCGACATCGTTGAAAACAGGCTCGTAGGCATGAAGTGCCGCGGCGTGTACGAAACCCCCGGCGGCGCCATACTCTACGCCGCTCACAGCTACCTTGAAACGATATGCCTCGACAAGATGACGATGCACAAAAAGCAGGAGCTTGCTGTTACCTTTGCGGAGCTCGTATACAACGGTCAGTGGTACACTCCCCTTCGCGAGGCGCTCAGCGCATTCGTTGATAAGACTCAGGAAACCGTTACAGGTAAGGTAAAGCTCAAGCTCTACAAGGGCAACATCATAAAGGCAGGCGTATGGAGTGATTACTCGCTCTACTCGGAGGAGATCGCTACGTTCGGAGAAGACAACGTATACAACCAGGCTGACGCCGCAGGATTTATAAACCTCTACGGACTCCCGATAAGCGTAAGAGCAAAGGCAAAGGAAAAGTGGGAAAACAAATAACAGCCCTCATCTTCATTAAGGCTGCCGCTCAAGCGGCAGCCATAGACATTTATAAAAATAACCTGAAGGGAAATATTTCGATATGAAAATGTGGCAGGGACGCTTCAAAAAAGAAGAGGACGAGCGCGTAAACGACTTCAATTCTTCTATATCCTTCGACTGCCGTATGTACAGGCAGGATATATGCGGAAGCATTGCTCACGCAAAAATGCTGGGTAAGCAGGGCATCATAAGCAAGGACGACTGCGAAAAAATAGTTGACGGACTCACCGGAATACTTGCGGATATTGAGAGCGGAAAATTAGAGTTCGACATGAAGGCGGAAGACATACACATGTTTGTCGAGCAGGTGCTGACAGAGCGTATAGGCGACGCCGGAAAGCGGCTTCACACCTCACGCAGCCGCAACGACCAGGTAGCTCTTGACATAAGAATGTATCTTCTCGGCGAAATTAACGCCGTTAAAAAGCTTCTTGTCAAGCTCGCAGAAGTAATAATCGACAAAGCCATGCAGAATACCGACACAGTAATGCCCGGATATACTCATCTTCAGCGCGCTCAGCCAATAACGCTCGCCCACGAGCTTCTCGCATACGCTCAGATGATAAAGCGCGACGTTATGCGGCTTTCCGACTGCTATGACAGAACGAATATCATGCCGCTCGGCTCATGTGCCCTTGCCGGAACGACGTATGATATAGACAGATTTTTCGTCGCCAAGGAGCTTGGCTTTGCGGACGTTACCGACAACAGCATAGACGGTGTATCCGACAGGGATTTCGTTCTCGAATTTGCCTTTGATCTGTCTGTGATAATGATGCATCTCTCAAGGTTTTCCGAAGAGGTTATACTTTGGTGCAGCAATGAATTCGGATATATGGAGCTTGACGACGCCTATGCGACAGGCTCATCGATAATGCCTCAGAAGAAGAATCCCGATATTGCGGAGCTTGTCCGTGGAAAGACGGGGCGCGTATACGGGGATCTTACTACGCTTCTCACTCTCATGAAGGGGCTTCCCCTCGCCTACAACAAAGATATGCAGGAAGACAAAGAAGCGATATTCGACGCCATTGACAATACAAAGATTTGCATTGAAATATTTACGAGTATGCTCGACACCGCTTCATTCCGCAAGGACAAGATGAGAAATGCGGCGGGATTTGGATTTATAAACGCTACGGACTGCGCTGACTATCTCGTAAAGAAGGGACTTCCGTTCAGACAGGCTTATAAAATAGTCGGCGAGCTGGTTGCCGTATGCATAGAAAAGGGATACAGCTTTGAAACACTTCCGATAGAAGAATATAAAAAGGTTTGCACGACATTTGAAAATGACGTATATGAATACGTTGACCTCGATGTTTGCGTAAACGGCAGAAAAGTTCACGGCGGACCTGCAAAGGAAGCAGTTGAATTGCAGATAGAAAAACTTAAGGCGTTTTTTGCGGAGGTAGAATAAATTGAGTGAAAACAAAATAAAAGTCGGCATAATCGGAGCGACCGGATATGCCGGTGCCGAGCTTTTCAGGCTTCTCTCATCGCACAGGTATGCGGAAGTTGTCGCCGTATCCTCTTCAAGCTTTGAGGGAATGACGCTTGAGAGCGTATACCCGGCTCTGAGAGACGGCACGGATCACACGCTCCTTTCCATGAACGAAGTCGTTGACAAGTGCGATGTGGTATTTGCCGCACTTCCCCACGGACTTTCGGAGGAGATAGCCGCCGAGTGCGACAAAAAAGGCAAAGTGCTCATTGACCTCGGCGCCGATTTCAGACTTTACGACGAGGAGGACTACAAAAAGTGGTACGGACTTGAATACAAATATCCCCTCCTTCACGAAAAGTCGCTCTACTGCCTGCCGGAAATAAACCGAGAGAAAATCAAAGATATAAACATAATCGCAAATCCCGGCTGTTATCCCACCAGCATAGCGCTCGGACTTATGCCGGCTTTAAAAGCAAAATTGGTAAATCCGGACGGCGGAATAATAATCGACTCGAAGAGCGGCGTTACGGGTGCCGGACGCGGACTCACCCAGAATACCCACTATCCCGACACTAATGAGGCGTTTTCCGCATATAAGGCCGCCGTTCACAGACACACCCCCGAAATAGAGCAGACGCTCTCAATTCTCTACGGAAGCAAGGTAAACGTAACCTTTGTCCCCCACCTTCTCCCGGTAAACAGAGGTATTCTCTCGACAATATACGTCAAAACCGAAAGTGATTTTGACGATATATATGCGGAATATGAAAGTTATTATAAAGACGAAAAGTTTGTAAGATTGATGCCCAAGGGCGCTTTCGCCAATATAAAGAACGTGAGAATGTCAAATTACTGCGATAT
>CAJOMW010000126.1:3757-4822 GCA_905235695.1 uncultured Clostridia bacterium
AATATGGTAAAAGGCGCGGCAGGTCAGGCGATTCAGAACATGAATATAAGGTTCGGACTGCCGGAGGACGAAGCTATATCGGCTCTTGCTCCGTCATTTTGATAAAATTACCCCACCGAAAGGAATGCAATATATGACAGAAGTAAAAATAAAGCGCATTGAGGGCGGCGTTACATACCCGAGCGGATTCAAGGCATCGGGGATACACTGCGGTCTGAGGAAAAACAAGGGCAAGAAAGATCTCGCTCTCATATTCTCCGAAACGGACTGCAATACCGCCGCAATATATACGACCAACAAGGTCTACGGCGCTCCCATAACAGTAACGAGAGAGCACCTGAAGAACGGCAGGGCGAGGGCCGTTATATGCAACAGCGGAAACGCCAACACCTGTAACCCGGACGGCGTCGAAAAGGCAAACATTATGTGTGAAAGCGTCGCAAAACAGCTCGGTATCTCTGCAGACGACGTAGTTATTGCGTCGACCGGCGTTATCGGTATGCCACTGCCGCTTGAGCCGATACTTTCTGGAATACCTAAGCTCTGCGAGGAGCTCGGAAGCTCGCCTGAGGACGGATATTCAGCCGCTGCGGCGATAATGACTACCGACACACGCTTAAAGCAGATAGCCGCCGAGGCAACGATTGGCGGAGTTAAGGTAAAGATAGGCGGTATGTCCAAGGGAAGCGGAATGATACAGCCGAATATGGCTACAATGCTCTCCTTTGTGACGACTGACGCCGCAATTTCAACCGACGTTTTGCAGACAGTCCTCAAGAGCGT
Source organism: uncultured Clostridia bacterium (assembly GCA_905235695.1). Classification (GTDB taxonomy): domain Bacteria; phylum Bacillota; class Clostridia; order Oscillospirales; family CAG-382; genus UMGS882. The sequence continues at coordinate 4,541 of CAJOMW010000126.1, forward strand.
AGCCGACAGAACCTTCAATATGATAAGCGTTGACGGCGACACGAGCACTAACGACACTTTTTGCGTTATGGCGTCCGGACTTGCCGGAAATACTGAAATAAATGACCTTAGCAGTGAGGAATGTAAGGCTTTTGAAGAGCTTCTTGAATATGTTTGCAAGTATCTTGCCCGCAAGATGGCGGCAGACGGAGAGGGCGCTTCAAAGCTGCTCGAATGCAGGATAAGAAACTGCGACGAATTGCAGAATGCGAGAGTTCTCGCAAAATCCGTTATCAACTCCCC
>CAJOMW010000127.1:0-1630 GCA_905235695.1 uncultured Clostridia bacterium
GCCATCGCCGTAACCACACCGGCAACACCCACATACCAGAGCCGTTCGTCGGATATTGCCCCGGGAAATATAAGCGAAGCCATGGCGGTATATGGTATAAGCCCGAGAAACTTCTGCACCTTGTCCCCAAATGTCAGCTTGTCCATTACGATTGCTGGGATAAGCCTCGGTATGTACGTTACGGCGGTCATGAGAAGTATCATGATAACAATAGTTTTATTCATTTTCCGCCACCTCCGAAGCTGCATTTTCCAAAGGTTTTTTTGCTGAGGTGCCCGTCTCAAAATCATCGACGAAGAACACGCCTATAAGCGCACAGACGAGCGTAGATATAATGATTGAGTAGCTCCGCGCGAGGAATATGTTCAGAACAGAGTTAGCTGCGGCGGTTATAAGCACGAGAAGAGCAAGCTTTTTGCTCTTTTTTACGCTTGGCATGATAAGCGCTATAAACATTGCGGGCATAGCTATTCCGAAGCTCTCGCGGATAAATTCCGGAAGGTATCCGATAACGAACGAGCCGATTGCTCCTCCTATAACCCATGCGAGATAAGCCGATATATTCAGCCCGAACAGATACCACACGTTGTTGTACTTTTCGTTTTCATTCGTTGTAAAAACCGCAAATGTCTCGTCGGTCACGCCGTATGCCGCAATGATGCGCAGGAAGATGTTCGTCTTATCTATTTTGTTGAAAACGCAGGTGCTCATTATGATGTGCCTCAGGTTTATCAGCAGAGTTGCGACGACTATCGTTATTATCTCAATACCCGGCTCATACATTCCGACAGCCATCATCTGGCTTGCGCCTGCAAAAACCGTTGCAGACATGAACACCGTCTCCGAAAGCGTAAAACCAGCTTTTGCCGCCGAAGCCGCATAGGCGAACGCCACCGGCAGAAAGCCGAGCATTATCGGAATTGCGGCTCTTACACCTGCCGCAAAACTCTTTGATCTCATATATTTTTCTTGTCCTTTCGCCATTATGCCTTGTTTTTGGCTTTTCTTCCCTCTATGCTCTTCAGATACTCCGTTGACCTTCGCATAGTTCCCGAAAAACATCGGATAATACTTTAATATGCCGGAAGAGGGAAGATATCCGGCACCCTTTCGGTCGAATACAGATAATATATCATATTTTTTCCAAAATTTCAATACCAAAGACAAATATTGCGCATCTGGAAAAATAAATGTAAAAAAATATTGCTTTTTTATAAAAAACTGTTTTCAAATCAAAGAGTTTGTGATATAATTAAGGTGTATTTTTATATAAAAGTGTATATTCCTTATAAATTACCGTGCGATAGAGCGGAAGGGGCGGATCGTAAATGGAGTTTATTGCCGATATTTTCAATTACATAGTCAGCCGTATTTCATCAATAACTGTGCTTGACATAGCGATAGTGTCGGTCGTATTTTATTATATTTTCAAATTTGTGCGCGACCGCCGCGCCGGAAAGCTCGCAGTCGGCATACTGTTCATACTCGCCATGCTTCTCGCAAGCGATATTTTCAACATGTATGCGCTGAACTTCCTGCTCAGCAACGTAGTTCAGGTCGGAATAATAGGACTTATGATAGTCTTCCAGTCGGAGCTGAGGTATTTTCTTGAGAAGGTAGGAGGAAACAC
>CAJOMW010000127.1:1656-5341 GCA_905235695.1 uncultured Clostridia bacterium
GGACTCTCCGAAGTATTAAAGTGCATAGACGCCGTGACCGAAGCATGCCGCTTCTTCTCAAGTGAAATGGTAGGAGCACTTATAGTGTTCGAGCGCACGACAAAGATAGGAGATGTCATAAAGACCGGAACGGTCATCGACGCCGAGCCCACGGAATCCCTGATTAAAAACGTCTTTTTCAACAAAGCTCCCCTTCATGACGGTGCACTTGTCATACGCGGCTACCGCCTTTTTTCTGCCGGCTGCTTCCTGCCGCTCAGCTCAAACGACGGCATAAACAAGGACCTCGGCACTCGTCACAGAGCGGCTCTCGGCATGAGCGAAAACTCCGATGCGGTAGTGGTTGTCGTGTCTGAGGAGACGGGGACGATATCGCTCGCAATAGACGGAAAGCTCACAAGAGGCTATACTCCCGAGAGGCTAAAGGATGAGCTTATAAACCTTCTTATAGGCTCCGACGAAAAGAAGGATAAGGACAAAAAAGAAGGATTTATAAAGAAGCTCCCGTTCGTTAAGTGATACTCTTCATCCAATAAGCACGAAAGGATGTGTGATACGTGAATAATTCAGATAATTCCATGAATGAAAAGAATACTTCCCCCATAGTAACCGACGCTGATAATACTTCCGTACAATCGGGTAAAAAGCACGGAAATCTGCTGCCGAAAATCCTCTCGGTGGCAGCGGCCGTGATATTGTGGCTGTATGTGTTCCAGGCGGTAGAATACGAGAAGGTCTTTATGGACGTTCCGATAAAAATAGAAAACTTCAATACAAGCCTTGATATAGATATAGTCAGCGGCTACGACCAGACGATAGACCTAACCCTCAGCGGAACAAAGAGCGTCATAAACGACGTAAATGCCGATGATATAACGGTGAGCGTGGATATGACAAACGTCACTGACCGGGGAACGCACGTCGTTGACATAAACGTCGATGCTCCAAACGGCGCAAAGATAGTCGATATGAGCCTGAGACAGCTCAAAGTTACCATCGACAAGACCGTTGAAAAAGAGATAGAGATAACCCCCGTGATAAATTACAATATCCAGTACCCCTATGAAATGGGCGAGCCGCAGCTCTCGCAGACCGTGGCAAGGCTCAAGGGACCCGAGACGGATATAAATTCCGTAAAGTCCGCACTCCTTTTGCTGAATCTCGGCAACATCAAAAACACCATAGATTCGAGTGCTCCCATAGTTCTGTACGACGAGAACGACTACGAGCTCTCTTCGCAGTATATCATAGTCGATCCGTCGAATGTCTCTGTAAATATCCCCGTATATAAGACACAGATATTTGACGTACTGCCTGACATAAGCTACGACGACAGCAAATTTGAAATATCCGTCGAGCCCTCGTCCGTATACCTCAAGGGACTTGTGAATGACGTCGAGGCATTGTCATCCCTCAAAACCGAGAAAAAGACCGTAAACGCCGTCGGCGAATACGAGCTCTCACTCTTGCTTCCGGGAGATGTTACCGCTTCAACCGAGCGCATTTTGACAGATGGCAGCGAGATAAGCTCGGTAAAACTCATCGTAACCGAAAAAAAGCAGAAAGAACCGAACAATACCAAGGAAAATGAATAAAGACTTCATACTCTGCCGCAATATAAAGATACCGCTCACGGACGGCGATGCTAAGGCGCACGATGCCCTCGCTCTTGAAGCGGCAAAAAGGATATATGACAGGACTCTTTACGGAAAGCTCGGAAAAGCGGACTTTTCCATTTACAAAAAGTCAACCGATGCACGTAAAAAGGACGATATAAGGTTTATTTATACCGTGTGCGCAAAGCCCTGCCAACCCATCGGCGAAAAGGCAGTAAAGAGCGCACTTACAAGGGAATTTGAATACGTATCCGTCGACTATCCCGAATTTGAAAGGTACAAGACAGCAAAAGGCGAAAAGCCGGTGGTAGTGGGCCTTGGACCTTCGGGAATGTTCTGTGCGCTGGCTCTCGCGAGAGCCGGACTTTGCCCAACGGTGCTCGAGCGAGGCTCGGACGTCGACAAAAGGACGGAAAAAGTAAACGAGTATTGGCAGAGCGGCCGGCTGTGCGAAGAGACAAACGTCCAGTTCGGCGAGGGCGGAGCAGGCACCTTTTCAGACGGAAAGCTCCTTACGAGAATAAGCGACGCTCTCTCGGGGTACGTTCTGAATACGTTCTGCGATTTCGGAGCGCCGAGCGAGATAAAATACCTTGCAAAGCCCCACATAGGCACCGATCTTCTCAGAGATATAGTCAAGAATATCAGAAACGAGATTGTGAATCTCGGCGGCAGGATACTCTTTGACACAAAGTTTTGCGGTATAAATACCGCAAGCGACGGAAGAGTTAAGTCGGTGAAGGTACAGAACGGGGACGATATTGAGTGTACGGCTCTGTTTCTCTGTATAGGACACAGTGCGAGAGACACGTTCGGTCTCCTTCTTGAAGAGGGAATAGAAGTAGTGCCGAAGGACTTTTCCGTAGGCGTGAGAATAGAGCATCTTCAGAGCGATATAGACGAGGCGCTGTACGGCAGATACGCATCCCATCCGGCACTTGAAAAAGGGCAGTACGCCCTCTCGGCAAAGCGCAGCGGCAGAGCGGTGTATTCGTTCTGTATGTGCCCGGGAGGGACGGTTGTCGCATCAGCCTCAGAAAACGGACAGATAGTCACCAACGGCATGAGCAACTACAAAAGAGACGGGGCAAATGCAAACTCCGCTATCGCTGTGTCAGTATCTGCCGCCGATTACGGCAATACCATAAGGGGCGCTATGGAATACCAGGAGAATATAGAAGGAGCGGCGTTTACGATGACTGGCGGAGCGGCTCCGGTACAGACAGTAGGAGATTTCCTATCGTCAAAGTCCGGAAGCGCACCGGGAAGAATTACCCCGTCATATACCGGAAAGACGCATCTTTGTGACATTCGCCCTCTTTTCCCCGAATACGTAAACGATATGCTCGAATACGGACTCGGAAGGTTTGAGGAAAATATCAGAGGATTTGCCGCACGCGACGCCATCCTTACTGCTCCGGAGACGAGAACGTCAAGCCCGGTCAGAATTTTAAGGGACGAAAACCGCACGTCGCTCTCGTGCCGCAACATATATCCGAGCGGCGAGGGAGCAGGCTACGCCGGCGGCATAACGAGTGCCGCTGTCGACGGGCTCAGGTGCGCCATATCCTATCTTGAAAAAACGGAGGACAAGCGATGAACAACACAGCGTCCGTGCTTTCTACCGACGGAAAGACGGCAAAGGTCAGAGTGCACAGGAAAAGCGCATGCGAAGGCTGTGCGAATTGCGAGGGCGAAGCTAAGTGCCACGCCGAGATATTGCTGACCGAAACGCCAAGGACGTTTGAGACGACGGTGATAAACGATATCGGCGCAAAGGTCGGGGATAGGGTAGAGCTTGCCACGGATGGAAAACTGCTTCTTCCGCTCGCTTTTCTCGCCTTTATCATGCCGATTGTGCTGACGGTTTTAGCGTACCTTGTGATTTCGGTATTTTCACTCCCGGAATACGCAATTCTCGTCGGAACTGTCGCCGTTTTTTTCATATCGTTTCTTGCCTGCGCCGCTTTGGCAAACAGAATATCCGCAAAGCGCGTGAAAATATCAATCAGTAAAATTTTAGAGGAGAGCGGCAAATAAGCCGCAGGTATCATGCATATAAAGAATAA
>CAJOMW010000128.1 GCA_905235695.1 uncultured Clostridia bacterium
TTCCCGTCATTGCTCTGACGCTTCCGTAATCTTCATACTGCCAGTCGTCCTGTGTGTAACCGTCCGGCATTTCAAAGCACGGCGGAAGCTCGACTATATAAATAGGAAGATTTTTATTCATGTCTTCTCTAAGTTTATTGACAAACGCAACAAATCCGTCTGTGTATTCGGAGAAGTAAGGTGCATTAGCCTCGCCCTGATACCAGACTATGCCTTTTGCCGGAAATTGTAAGAGCGGCGAAATAAAGCTGTTGTATATACAGCTTTTTTTGTCATATCCGCTGAGTTTTTTAGATATCTCAGGCTGTACGAAAGCAGACAATTCCGCTCCCGAAAAGCCAAGGCTTATTATTCCGATCGGTATATCCGAAGAAGATATCTCCGACAGCTCGGAAGCAAGGCACATTCCAAGTGCGGAAGCGTTTATGTTGGCTCCGTGGCGGTATGGGAGCCAAACACGCCCGGTATCCGGAAAATCTGATTGAGGCTCGTCTGCGTGCTTTGCGGCAATGGAGCGTGAAAGATCTCTTTTGCCGAAAGTTAATAAAGATATGACTTTTTCCTCGCCGCCGCTTTTTTCAAGTGCCTCTTCCGGAGTGATGTTTCCATACCGGTACTCAACATTTGACTGTCCTATAACAAGCCAAACGTCACCTATTGTTATATTTTCAAAAACTCTGCTCTCTGCGTCGGAAGAGCCGAAGATCTCAAGGCGAAGGCTGTCTTTGCTGTAAGAGCGAGGTGCAAGATATATGTCCCACTTACCATCCTCGACTTTGCAATATCCGTATGAATCGTCAAGCTTTGCCAAAATTATGCTTTCCTCATCGTCCGAAGTACCCCAAATGTGGATGGTCTCATTTTGCTGCAATACCATATTATCCGAGAATATGCCGCTCACTTCAAAAGATGTGGCGCTTGGAGTTGGAAATTCTTCAGCGTACCCGATGTTTGCCGCGAGCAACAGCACCGCGGCAAACAGAAAATTTATAGCAGCCTTTTTTATATTCATCTCATTTCCTCGCTCCACACTTTTTATCTCAATATGTAGTGTTTATGTCACACGTTTTTGCAATTTATTGAAACAAATCAAAATTTTTCAGTTTCTGACCTTTAACACAATTATAACGCCTTTTTGTGCTAAAGTCAAGAAAAATGTGTATCTTTAACACAATTATGGCAAAAGAGCCAGCATATATCAATCAATTTAACTTCAGAACCACATATCTTTAAAGGAGGATCACAATGAAAATATATGACTATAACGGGAGAAAAAACCTGTGCGGAGAAAACATAAGGATGCTTCGCTGCAAAAAGCGCTTATCACAGACAGATCTTGCCGCAAAAATGCAGCTTAGCGAAATAATTCTCGAGCGCGACAGCATAAGCCGCATAGAAATAGGCACGCGGTTCGTAACCGACTATGAGCTTATGGTGTTTGCGAGGGTACTGGGCGTAAGCGTTGAAGATCTGCTGAAAAGCGACGGCTGAGAGCATAAAAAAAGACTGCCGGTCTTGCCGACAGTCTGTAAAAGTGTGTATTTTATTACTTACCGCAATCTATGATAACTTCTCCGTACATACCGGGAACGCAGCCTGCGGCGTTGGATTCGTCGGTATCTATGTGCATAGCCGGCGCATACTTATCGCTGACGCGGATGACAACATCTCCGAATATTGCCTTTCTGCCGTCGGAATCCACCTTTACGCAGACTATCTGCTTATCGGTAACGCCCATTTCCTCGGCGGCCTCGGGGGTGAGGTGGATATGGCGCTTTGCTGCGATAACGCCTTCGGTTATCTCGATTTCGCCGCACGGACCGATTATCTTGCATCCGCCGCTTCCTGCAACGTCTCCGGACTCTCTTATGGGAGCGTTTACGCCGATGCTTCTCGCATCTGTGAGGGAGATCTCAACCTGAGTTTCTTTTCTCTCGGGACCGAGTATGCTCACGTTCTTTATTTCCTTCTTTTCGCCTACTATCGTTACTCTTTCCTCGCAGGCAAACTGACCGGGCTGGGAGAGCGCCTTCTTAAAGGTGAGCTCGTGTCCCTTTCCGAACAGAATGTCTACGTGTTCTCTTGTGAGGTGTACATGACGTGCGGACGTCTCAATGAGTATCTTTGCCATTTTGTTTTTCTCCTTGTATTTTAAAATTATTCGACCGGATATGCTATTGTCGTCATAAGCGCCATTTCAACGGCGGACGTGTCGAGCCTGCTGTACTGTGCAACTACGGGCTCGGTGCTCTCGACGAGCATTGCGTAGGGAGTGTCGCGCGGTATCTTTTCTCCGCTCTCCGAAACTATTCTGTCAAGCCTTATGTGGTGAGTTCTGCCTGCCTTGCACTCTGCGACAAAGCCCGTCATGGTATCTCTGTCCTCAAAGTACAGAGTTATGCTTATCTTTGCGTCTTTATCTGATGTGTTGAGAACGCAGACCGCCTCGTGGCTCGGCTGATCGTTTAACGATACTGAATGGAGATAACCGTCGGGTATGAGCCATACTTTTTTTCCGTATGCCTTTGCCATGATAATTACATTCCTTTCAAAATATCAAAATATTTTATCTCTGAACTCTTCCGCTTCCGCCGCTCTTGAGGAGGTTTTCAACCTCGGAAACGGTCACGCAGTTGTAGTCGCCTTCGATGGTGTGCTTGAGGGCTGATGCCGCAACGGCAAACTCTATCGCATCCTGAGTGGACTTGCCGTTCATGAGCGAATATATGAGACCGCCGCCGAAGGAGTCGCCGCCGCCGACTCTGTCTACTATGCGCAGAGCGTACTTCTTGGAGAAGCAGTATTCCTTGCCGTCATAGAGCATAGCCGCCCAGTTGTTGTCGCTCGCCGAGATGCTCTCGCGAAGGGTTATCGCTACCTTTTCAAATCCAAACTTGTCTGCGAGCTGCTTTGCGACGCTCTTATATGCCTCGTGATTTACGACGCCCTTTTCGACGTCTGTGTTCTCTGCCTTAATGCCGAATACGTCGTCTGCGTCCTCTTCGTTTGCTATGCATACGTTTACGTAGGGCATGAGCTTTGTCATAACCTCTCTCGCCTTGTCCTTGGTCCAGAGCTTCTTGCGGTAGTTGAGGTCGCAGCTTACCTTTATGCCCTTGTCCTTGCAGACCTTAAGTGCGTCGAGAACTATATCGGCAACGTTGTCGCCGAGAGCGGGGGTGATGCCGGTAAAGTGGAACCAGTCTGCGCCGTCGAGTATATCGTTCCAGTCAAAGTCCTCTCTCGAAGCGAGGGCTATTGCGGAATATGCTCTGTCGTATATAACCTTTGAAGGCCTTACGGATGCGCCCTTTTCTATATAGTAAATACCCATTCTGTCGCCGCCGCGTGTTATCTTTGAGGTGTCAACGCCGAACTTTCTGAGCGAGTTAATCGCCATCTGACCTATTTCGTGTGACGGGAACTTTGATACGAACGCAGCGTCCATACCGAAGTTTGCGAGCGATACGGATACGTTCGCCTCGCCGCCGCCAAAGGTTGCGTTAAAGGTATTTGCCTGAAGGAATCTGTCATAGAGGTTGGGTTCGAGTCTGAGCATGAGCTCGCCGAAGCATACTGCTTTCATTGAAAAAACATCCTTTCACCGTAAATTTTTCATTTCGTTATTTCAGGCTTGAAAAAGCTGATCCTGTGTAGTATAATCTTAATTGACG
>CAJOMW010000129.1 GCA_905235695.1 uncultured Clostridia bacterium
GCAGAAAGTATGTGACAGCTCCGAGCAGCCCCACAAAGACCGGCTACACCTTCAAGTACTGGTCTGAGACCGCCGGCGGAACAGAGTATAACTTTGCGACGCCCATTACCGGAGCCAAGACGCTCTATGCAGTGTTTGAAGTAAACAAGTACAACGTAAAGTTCACGGTCAACGGAACCACCGTCAAGGAAGAAAATATAAGCTACGGCAGCAAGGTAACGCCTCCGGCTTCTCCCACGGCTCCCACCGGAAAGAGATTTGCAGGTTGGTCTGAAGACGGCTCGGCAAAACCGGTTGATTTTAATACTTACACTGTTACGGGTAAGGTAGAGTTCACGCCTGTGTTCACGGATAAAGCTACCTACACGGTAACGTTCATGTCCGACGACGCTAAGTACACCACCATAGCGGCAATCGACGGAAGCCCCGTAGCAAAGCCGACTGATCCTACAAAGACCGGCTACACCTTCAAGTACTGGTCTGAGACCAAGAACGGAAGCGCATATAACTTTGCAACACCCATTACCGGTGCTAAGACGCTCTATGCGGTATTTGAAATAAGCAAGTATACAGTAACCTTCCACAGCCACTGTTGAAAGCGGAAAGAATGTGACCGCTCCGAGCAGCCCCACAAAGGTCGGCTACACCTTTAAGTACTGGTCTGAGACCGAGAGCGGAAGCGCATATAACTTTGCAGCGGCGATAACCGCAAATAAGACGCTCTATGCGGTATTTGAAATAAACAAGTACACCGTAACCTTCATATCCGACGGCAAGACCGTTTCTACAGCCACTGTTGAGAACGGAAAGTATGCAACAGCTCCGAGCAACCCCACAAAGACCGGATATACCTTCAGCCACTGGTCGACGAGCGAAGGCGGAAATGCGGTAAACGTAGGAAGCTATGAGATAAAACGTGCGACTGTGTTCTATGCTGTATTTACAAAAAACGAAGTGCCTGTAAGTGTCTATAAGGTAACATTTATGGCAGACGGCAAGACCGTTTCCACCGTCAACGTTGAGAGCGGAAAGTATGCGACCGCGCCGACCAGCCCGACAAAGGAAGGATACTCCTTCGAGTACTGGTCAGACACCAAAGACGGCAAAAAGGTAGATGTATCGAGCTATGCAATAAGAAGCAATACGACGTTCTACGCAGTGTTCAGCGAAGTTATAATCAACTACACGGTAAGATTTAACTCTGACGGAAAACAAGTTTCGAGTGTAGTCGTAAAGAGAGGCGAGACCGCGCAGGCTCCAAAAAGCAACCCCGTTAAGGATGGCTACACGTTCCTCTACTGGTCGCTTGAAGAAGGCGGAGATGAGAAAGACGTAGCGTCTTACAAGATAATGAGAGACACGACGTTCTATGCGGTTTTCGAGCTCAACAAAGAAAATCCAAACGATCCCGAATTGATAGAAGCACTTAGAAGCGCAACTACCGAGCTTAACAAAATTGCGCTTGCAGGCAAACAGCAGAGAGAAATCAGAAATCTCATAGTCAACACCATAAAGAAAGTTTTACAAGACGCTGAAGACTTCACATATATTGATACCGACTATGTCAACAGGGTGTACCCCGATGAAGTACAGCAGGTCAAGGATTATATAAACGATCTCAGCGAACAGGATGCCTCCGAGTTTATCACACGTATCAGAAACGGAATGAGCGACAGTACGTTTAATATTCTCACAGACTATTTCCTTGACTCCAATACAAAGAGCAAGTATAACTTATAATAATGAATAAGAGCGGGCTGCGAATCAGTCCGCTCTTTACAAAAGAAAGGGCGCATTGCCAAAGGGCAGCGCGCCTTTTTTCAGTTTTGTTTTCTCACTATGGCGTATTCGTCGTAAAGCGAGTAGTACGGGCAGTTGTCAAACCTTCCCTGCAAAAAATACACCATCTCGTCCTCGTCGAGCTCCATACTGCATACGTACAGTCCGCTGTCCTCGTCGATGTTGTAATATGCGCAGCTCTCGCAGCTTGTCGCCTTTTCTCTTTGCATTTTTACACCTCTCTGCTTATGCAAGTACAGGCTGCTTCTCTGCCTCTGACTCCGTCTCTTCCTCTTTGGCGGCGTCCCCGGCTCCTTTTCCGGCATTCGCAAGCATCAGCTTTATGCGGTTTTCCTGGTTTATCTTTGTCGCGCCGGCGTCGTAGTCTACAGCCACTATGTTTGAATCGGGGAAGTGGTCTTTGAGCGGCTTCATCATGCCTTTTCCGACTATGTGGTTAGGCAGGCACCCAAAGGGCTGAGCGCATACGATATTTTTGACGCCCTGTTCTATGAGCTCTACCATTTCGCCTGTAAGCAGCCAGCCTTCGCCCATCTTTGCTCCGTCGCTTATAAATTCCGTAGCGAGCTTTTCCACTCTTGCAAATTCTGTCGGCGGATCGAACGAGCCCTCTTCGTTTACGGCGTCTATTACGTCCTTCTGACGCTTTTTCAGAAAATCCAGAACGAGGTTGAATATCTTGCCCTTTACGGGATGAAGTCCGAGCAATCTCGCATCGGCGACCGAATTGTGCGTCGAATACATACAGAAATCTATAAATCCCGGCATGACTACCTCAGCGCCCTCCGAGAGCAGAAATCTCTCGAGCTCGTTGTTCCCGAGCGGCGAGAACTTGACGAATATTTCGCCGACTATCCCGACTCTGACCTTGCGCTCTCCTACTCGCTCAATAGCCGCAAAGTCCTTTATTATATCGCGGTACAGCTCTTTTACTCTCGAGTATTTTATGAACTTCTTGCCCATTGAAAATTCATCTGTCAGCTTTTCAGTCCACTTTTCGATGACCTTTTCCGTCTCACCCTTGTTTTTCTCGTACGGCAGGCACTGATTTTTCAGAAGCATGATCAGATCTCCGCAAAAAGCGGCGTACATGAGCTTAAAAACGAGAGACGGTGTGAGCTTGAACGCACTGTCCTTCTCAAGCCCGGCAACGTTGAGGGAAATTACCGGAACATGGCCGTAGCCTGCCTTTTTCAAAGCCTTCCTGAGAAGAAATATGTAATTTGACGCACGGCATCCGCCGCCGGTCTGGGTTATCATGAGTGCGAGCTTGTTCGTATCGTACTTTCCGCTCTCAATCGCCGACAGCATCTGCCCTATGACGAGCAGCGCCGGGTAACAGGTGTCGTTATGTACGTATTTCAGACCGTATTCTATTACGCTTGAGTCATAGTTTTCGAGCAGGACGGCGTTGTAGCCGTATGTACGGAGGATTCCCGTCATTATCGTGAAATGGGTGGGGAGCATGGTAGGCACGAGTATTGTGTAGCCCTCATCCTTCATCTTTTGGGTATATATTGCATGATCACTCACGTTTTCCGGAGTTTTTTTACGTTTCATTGTGCGCTTCCTTTCGTCCTTCAGGGTTTACTGCGCCTTTTTTGCGGCGTTTCTCTCGTCTATCGCACCTATAAGACTGCGAAGCCTTATCTTTACGGCGCCGAGATTTGCTATTTCGTCTATCTTTATCTGTGTGTACAGCTTTCCGCCGTCCTCGAGTATCTCCTTTACTTCGTCTGTGGTTATCGCATCCAGACCGCATCCGAACGACACGAGCTGAACGAGCTGAACGTCGTCGTTTTCCACGGCAAACTGTGCGGCGTGGTAAAGGCGTGAGTGATAGGTCCACTGGTTGAGTACGTGAATCTTCGGACTCTTTGACGCAAGATGCCATACACTGTCCTCGCTCACTACCGCAAAGCCGAGCGAGCGGCAGAGCTTGTCTATGCTGTGACCTATCTCGGGATCTATATGGTACGGACGGCCTGCGAGAATGAGTATCTTTTGCCCCTTCTCCCTTGCCTCCTTTATTGCCCTTTCGCCCTCGGCACGGATATCCGCCATGTACTTGTCATAGTCGGCAAAGCCCTTGTCTACCGCCTTTTTCATGTCGGATCTCGATACTTCAAATCCGTTTTCTTTGAGATACTTGCAAAGGTGAACAGCGAGGTTCTTTTTATCTGCGACGTTGAGATACGGATAGAGGAATTTTACCCCGCAAAGCTCGTCGACGTTGCCCTTCAGAAGCTCGGAGTAATATGCCACGACCGGACAGTTGTAGTGAT
>CAJOMW010000130.1 GCA_905235695.1 uncultured Clostridia bacterium
ATTGTCATAATTTACGAAAATAATTTAAGTTGAAAAATACTATTGAAAAAACTTTTGAAAAGTAGTATTATATTATAGCACCGAAATGTTCGGGGCTTATTATTTGTTTTTATTAAAAGGTAGGTGATACTCTTGCGAATTTCATTCATCGGAGCAGGCAACATGGCAACCGCAATAATCAAGGCATCCGTAAAATCCGGAAGAGTTGAGCCTAAGAATCTGACGGTTTACGATATTGCCAAAGAGAAATACGAAGCGTTCAGGAAGATGTCTGTGAACTGCGCAGACAGCATAAGCGACGCCTGCAGCGCCTCTGAGATAATCTTTCTCGCAGTTAAACCGCAGGACTACGAGAAGGTGCTTGCCGATATACGTCAATTAGTATCGGGGCAGAAAAAAATATTTGTGTCAATAGCGGCGGCAATATCCACCTCATACGTCTGCTCGGCGCTCGGCGAGGATTTCCCGGTGGTTCGCGTAATGCCAAACACCCCTCTGCTTATAGGGTGCGGAGCGACGGCGATATCTCGTAATTCGCTGGTTGATGACAGAATATATACTAAGATATGCGGACTTTTTGCCGCCTCGGGAACTGTTGTATCGCTTCCCGAAGAGCAGATGAACGCCGTTATATCGGTAAATTCGTCAAGTCCCGCTTACGTTTACCTCTTTGCAAAGTCTATGATTGACAATGCGGTAAAACAGGGCATTGAATATGACGTTGCAAAACGCCTTGTTTTCCAGACCTTGAAGGGCTCGACTGAAATGCTCCTTCAAAGCGGCTATTCGCCGGAAGAGCTCATAAAAATGGTGGCTTCTCCCAAAGGCACTACGGAAGCTTCTCTGAAAAGTTTTGAGCAAAATCACTTTTCTGACGTTGTTTCCGACGCCATGGATGCGTGCACGGCAAGAGCCGAAGAGCTTGCACGATAAAGACACACATTTTTAGTTAAGGAGCACTATTGATGACTCACACGAAATCGGTTGACGAATTTATCATATATCTTTCAAAATCGAAAAACGCCTCACAAAACACTCTCGCCGCATACGAGAGAGACCTTGCGAGCTTTGAAGAATATGCTGAGGGCTTTGAGGGAGGAATAGAAGGCGCAACGAATGAAGATATAGCTTCATATAAAAAATATCTTAATAAAAAAGGCTTCTCGTGCTCTTCCGTATCGAGAGCAATGTCGTCCGTCAGAAGCTATTATAAGTATCTGCTTCAGATGGGTATTATAAAGGACAACCCCACTAAGGATATAAAGAACGACAAGCCCGAAAAGAAGGCGCTTGAGGTGCTTACTGCGGATGAGATCAGTCTGCTTCTCGACCAGCCGGACACGAGCGACATAAAGGGTATGCGCGACAAGGCGATGCTCGAGACAATGTACGCAACGGGTATGAAGGTAACAGAGCTGATATCGCTTAGCGTTTCCGACGTCAATCTGCAGCTCGGCTTTATCATCTGCCACGGCGAAGAAGCGCTGAAGAACGAAAGGACCGTTTATCTGTATCCTACTGCGCTGAACGCAATCAAGGATTATCTTGCAAGCTCCAGAGTTGTCCTCGCAAATGACGGTGAGGATGCGCTGTTTGTGAATATAGGCGGAGCGAGAATGACGCGCCAGGGCTTCTGGAAGATACTCAAAAAGTACGCTGAGCAGGCAGGCATACAGAAGACCATAACGCCTCACACGATACGCCATTCGTTTGCCACGCACCTTCTCGAAAACGGTGCTGATATTAAGGAAATAAAAGAGATACTCGGGCACACGGATATAGCTTCCACGCAGATATACGCAAATTACATAAAGAGCAAGATGAAGGACTCGTATCTGAAGTTCCTTCCGAGAACATGATTACATTGTATATCTACACAAATTTAATACTGTATTAACATATTTAAAGTATAATAAATGCATCCGCTCGGCGGATGCATTTGCTATAAAATTTTATTTTTCCAAAAAAAGAAACGGAATGAACAGGACTTATGAAAAAATTCAGGCTTTTCAGCTATAATCCTCCCGCAAAGGGAGTGGAAAAAGAAGACGAGCGCGCCTCGGTTCAGACGGATTTTCCCGGCTTTTTTATAATGTACGGCAGAAAATTCTGGAACATATCGAACGTGAATCTCTTAATGGCGGTATATATTCTCATACTCTCACTCGGAGTATGGCTGCTCTCGCCGTACCCGGCAGCCTTTTATATATATCTTGCCTTTTGCGCACTTCTCTTCGGAATATTTAATGCGGGAACGACATACTTAATGCGCGGATACGTAAGAGGGGATCCTGTATATATCTTTTCTGACTTTAAATATGCCCTGAAGCACAATTTTCTTCAGAGCATAATTCTCGGCATAATTGATATAGTTATTGTGGTCCTGCTCGTATTTGACATTTTCTTCTGGAGCGGAATGGATATGAACTACCTCTCATCGCTTCCGCTTGCTTCGCCCGATGAAGCAAGCGCTATAACCGAAGATGTAGGGGAGGCTCAAGACGAAGAAATACAGGCGGCGGTCGAAGGCGCTGTCGTCTCGGAAAGCACGCAAGAAGCCGAGATGCAGCCCGAGGAGAAGGAGCACTCCTTTGCGAGCGGTCTGTTCTTCTATGCCTGCATTTTCCTGCTGATAATCTACTCTCTCATGAGGTGCTATATGTACCTTATACTCGTAACCTTCAAGCTGTCTATACCGAAAATACTCAAAAATTCGTTTATATTCGCATTTCTCGGGATCAAGCGAAATATACTCGCCTTTCTCGGCATAGGGCTTGTCTGCTTCATAAACTTCTATATTTTCGTATACGTTCCCGTTATAGGGCTTGTGCTGCCGCTCATAATAACTACGGCAACCTGCTCGTTTATAGGCGCTTATGCGGCATATCCCGTCATAAAGAAGTACATGATAACGCCGTATTACAAAGACGAGGAAGTATACGACAGCTACGACGAGAGGATATTCACCGACAGAGGCTGACTAATTTCCGTCAGAGTCTTCTTCTACTTGATTTTGCTCTTCATCTACGGGCGACTGCTTTTTCTTTCGCTTTACTCCGGACGCAAGGGGATTATTGTTTGCGGCTTCTATCAGCTTGTCGTTATTTATGTGAGTGTAAATCTGAGTTGTAGACAGATCCTCGTGACCGAGAATATCTTTAAGGACTCTTACG
This sequence comes from uncultured Clostridia bacterium, assembly GCA_905235695.1. Taxonomy (GTDB): domain Bacteria; phylum Bacillota; class Clostridia; order Oscillospirales; family CAG-382; genus UMGS882. The sequence goes on from CAJOMW010000130.1 coordinate 3,174, forward strand.
TCGGTTCCGCCGTAGGCATACATGAGAGTTGCCGCAGTATGGCGCAGCTTATGTACCGACATGTTCAGATTTCCGAGCCCTGCGGCATTCAGATGCTTGTATATCAGCCACTGCACGGTCTTTACGCTTATCTGATTGCGGTTTCTCGATACGAACAGAGCGTTTTTCGCTTCGTGCTTAACGTCATTGGGGCGCACCTTGAGGTATGCGTTTATGGCGGAACGGCAGGCGTCGTTCAGATATATAATGCGCTGCTTACTGCCTTTGCCTATGACGCTGAGCGTCGACATATCGTCGCTTATATCGGTGAGTTTAATTCCGGCAAGCTCCGAAACTCGAAGCCCGCAGTTAAGAAACAACGTGATTATGGCAAAATCCCTTTCGGCGTTTTTTCCGTCGACCGATTCGAGAAGCTGAACAGACTCATCAAGGCTGAGAAATTT
>CAJOMW010000131.1 GCA_905235695.1 uncultured Clostridia bacterium
GTTTCCGCGCCATGGCAAGCTTTGCGGTCACGAGACTGCAGTGAAGGCGCGGTTTTGATGAGGCTTATGCAGTGGTACTTTATTACTTTTGCAAGTGGTGTGCGCTGCTCCCTGCTTCTTTTTCGGTGCATAGCTATGCATACATATTTTACAGTCGTTCTTTTCATAGCGGCTTTTAAAAGAGCCACAAAGCAATCTTTACCACAGCAACCCACTAATGATATGAGAAGCAATGGGTATCACCAATATAAATAAATTACATATAGTCCTGTTGAAGGCGTGTTGAGGCACTATAGTCATTGTTTATATATAGCCCTTTGTTAGCGCACTGAGGTATCGCTCTGCACCGTCGGCACATCTGTGGAGAGCCGAAGGCTCGGAACCCGTAATGTGCCGACGCAGCGTCCTTCGATTTGCCATTCCCGCAAGAGGGAAGGGCAAAAATCTTTTGGTACTTTTCTTTTTCAAGAAAAGTACAACCCCAAAGCGCCAAAGGCGCTTTGGATACTGCACCTGCGCACAGAAGCGCAACAAAAAAGAAAATAAAAAGCATTGCATACGATGGGCGTGTGGGCGTGCGCCTCACAGCGCATTCACACCACAGAGAGCTTGAATATGAGCTCCTTGAGAAGCTCGTAGTTGTCCTTTGAAAAGCTCTTTATGCGCCTGTCGTACTCAACACAGAGAGAGGCGGCGTACTTTGCATAGCCGTCCCCCTGACCGAACGAGCGGTCGCGCTTTGAAAGAACGGAAATGTAGTTTTTTATAACAAAGTCCCGCATACCCGTCATCTTCATTATCGACTGCACCGTCTCGCCGTTTTTCGTGAGCCGGTCGACAGTGCACATATCCATTACCGCGTCGCTTATCCTGCCAAAGAGAGTAAGCGCCTTGTCGTACTTTTTGGACGACTGCCCGGCCGCACTTTTTGCAGAGCCTTTTCGCAGATAGCCCGACGCCTTGTCCGTCGAATTTTTGTAGACGTTGAACGCCGCAAGAGACGACGCATAATTTCCGGCAAGCGCAAACCTCGCTATATCGTATATCTGCGCCTGTACGCTCTTCTTGCATACTTTTTCCACGTCTTCTATCTCGGCTTTCTGCCTGTTCTCGTACGTAAGATACTCTATGCAGTTGTCTATTTCGTTCTTCAGTATAACCATGTCGTTTCCGACGTAGCTGCACATGTATGAGGCGACGTTTCGGTCTATCTCTATATGCGCCTTTGAAAAATGCCGCGTCACCCACGTCACGAGCTTCGGACTTCCGGCTTCCTCCCTAACGAAGTTCACCGCAAGTGCGCTTTCGACAACCGTCTTGTATATGCCCTTGAAAATGGCGTCCTGCTCGCCGGCGTACAGCCAGAGCACTATCATTATCCCGTCGGTCTTTTCCTCTATGCGCTCGAGAAATGCGTCCTCGTCCTTTTTTGCCTTGAGCACACCGTCAAGATCCGGACCTATCAGACGCACTATCCTATACTTTGTGGCGCTCTCGTCCCCGTCCATGCTGAACATATCAAAGCTCTCCGCCGGCTCCGTGTCGCAGGCGGTTATAAAGTCGGCAAGGTTAAATTCCTCGCCGTAAAAGGTCTTTACGTTAAGCGAAGCATCGCCAACCGCCTTTTTCAGCTCCGAGTAATAGAAGTCCTTTGTGTACTCCTCGTCTCCGTAGAACACATACGTTCCCGACACGTCTCCGCTTTTCAGCCTGTCTTTAAGAAGGGCAAGGTTAGCCGCGTGCTCTTCAAACAGTTTCTTTTTGTCGCTCGACGCAGTCTTTGCCATTTTTCTGTGCTCCTCTCAAATTTCAGATTATACAAGCCGCCGCAAGGCAATTTTCTACCGATACAGATATTATAACTGCGGATAATGAAAAAAGGATAGCGTAAAAATGAATTTTTGACGCAAGAGTACGATTTACCGCAAGAAAAGCCGAAAGAGCGACCGCCGCCATGAATACTGCAAGCGAAATATCCGGTAATTTCAGGGAAATGTAAGCGTCTTTATACGACGCAAGGACCGAAGACACCGAGCTTATAAATCCCGTTATATCGCTGACGGTATACGCAAGGACTCTGCTCACAAGCGGCAATCCGAGTGCGCCGGGCAGAACACCTATCCACAGCACGACAAGACAAACCTGCGCCGGCAGCACCGTCAGAGCCGAGGCAATTACCGAGACCGTGCTCGAACCGCCAAAGGCACAGGTATTGTAAATGAACGTATACGCAAATGCGCCGACAGACATCAGGATAACTCCGACCGTCATTCTGAGCAAGGGAAGATGCGCTATCCTTCTCGTTATCATATAGCCATGCGCCGCAGAGCTGACTATCCCAACGCACGAGAGCACCGAGAGCTGAAAGCTCACGTCGTAGACCGCCTGCGGACTTATAAGACATATCAGGCACACCGCCGCAGACAGGCCGTACGTGCATTTTGCACCCGTTCCGAAGGAGATGCAAAGAGCTGCGACAAGCGCCATGACCGACGCTCTCAAGGCAGATGCGGAAAAGCCGCACGCGGCAAGGTAGATAAGGCAAAATGCGATTATGACGGCAAATCTTATGCGCTTTGACGGCAATATGCAGGTCAGAATGAGCGAGAGGCACCCGAGCAGTATCGTAAAATGAAGCCCGGAAACGCAGAGAAGATGCGTTATTCCGCACCTTGAAAAGTCGCTGAGCGTCTGCTTGTCAAATCCGCTCTTATCGCCGAACATAAGCGCCTTTGCGTAGGAAAGCGAGCGCATATAATCTTCCTTGCCGTCTATCTCCGACAGAAAAGACGACACGCAGCCAAGTACGCTCTCGCGCATCCTTCTGCCGACGCTCGGCGCACCTGCGGCGTAGTCCACCTTCACGTCCGCCACATTCTTTATCTCGCACCCGGCGCCCTTGCCGGCAAGATATCTTTCCATATTAAAAGAGCCGCCGCTGTCCGGTATGGCAAGGACAGCGTTTAACGTCAGATAGTCACCTTCATCGGCGTAAAGGTCTCTTGACGTGCCGTACGCCTTGACCAGTTCGCCGATTCTTTGACCGTCGACGGTATCTATATAAATAAAAAAGCGCCCGGCAGAGGAGCTGACATCGCCGGCCATGCGGCCGCTGAGCGTGTGAACGTCTCCCCCGAGCGCCTCCGCAAGTCTTTCGGCGTTCGCCCTGCCGCTTTCGTATTCGTGCGAGCCTCTCAGATACGCCGCCGATGCGAATATGATCACGATAAGCAGACAGACGGAGACGTTTTTGCTCACAAAAGAAAAAAGCACTGCCGAAAGGAGCGCTGCGAAAAGAACGGATAATACAATAATATTAAAAGCCGCCGTCAGCCCCGACAGAGCCGCGGCGGTTATTAGCGGAACTTCGAGAAGTACGGCGGAGAGGGTGACGACCTGCATTCTTGCGCTTGCTTTCATTTGGCGTCCACCCTCCCCGTAAAGCTTTAAGATTTCTCGGATAATACATCTTAGTATACTATGAAACAAATTATTTGTCAATAATTTACAGGAAATTACATTTAATTACTCTTACATTCTCCTGCCTCTTTTTCGCTCGCCGCCAGAACTTGTGCCGCAAAGTCTTCAAAATGCCAGTTTTCCGTGGGCTTTGGGTGACCGACCGCTTTGAAAAAGCAGGTTGGTATCTCTTTTTCTCTCAGGTTCTTGGCAATGCACGGCGTACAGCCTTTGTCGTGGTTTGCCGGATTGAACGGGCATGACAAGTCGGTACAGGTACAAAAGGAAACGGGCATAAGGACACCTCCGGGCTTAAATTTGATACAGACAATGTATCATTGAAAAGTTTTGAAATAATTTTTGCCGCATATTCTTTATGGTATTATACTCCAAAATCTCCGAAATTTCAATATGCGAGAAGCAAGTTTTCGAGCCTGCTCACTTTAAATCAGGCAGAAAGATAAGCCCGATATACAAAGACTGAGTTCCCGCAGCTCATTTTTGCGGTGAAGACTCAGTATGGGGCGAGT
>CAJOMW010000132.1 GCA_905235695.1 uncultured Clostridia bacterium
ACCATTGGCTTCCCCTTGAGGGGAAGCTGTCAGCGCAAGCTGACTGATGAGGTGAAATAATCAAAAAATCCCAAAGGGATTTTTTGTACCTTAACTCCTAACTCCTAACTCCTAACTCCTAACTGTTTTGCGTTCCCAACAGCGTCTGATCAAACGCAAACAGCGCCTCGTTTATCTCGAAAATATCATAATTCCCGTGCTTTATAAAGTACTCGATTATTATGTCAAATTTGTTGCTGTGCGACAGCGCAAATCCCGCTTTCATCAGCATATCTTTGGTTTCGTCAAGCGGAAGCTCCAAAGCGATGGCAAAGGCAAGCGCCGTTGTTTTACTCGGCTTGTAGAGCCGGTCGCTTCTTATCTTTGAAAACAGCTTGCGGTCGATGTTCGCCTTTTTGTAGCACTCGGCGTCGGTCATGCCGCACTCGTCTATCTTGCGAAGGAGCATTTCGGAAAAGCTCTCGTCAATCTGACTTAGAGCATCCGATAGACCGTCGCTTTTGTCCTGCAAGTTTAATTGACAGTCGACTTTTACACTGTCAAATTCGGCGGTTATCTCGCGCTGAGCCGTTTTTGCACTGAATGTTGGAGTACTGCCCGCCCTCCCCGGAGAAAACATAGGCGCAGGCTCTTCCGAAAGCGGTTCTATGTAGTTTTGATCAATGTATTTTCTCAGATCCGACAGAATGTCCGGACTTATCTTTGCTTTTCTGCGAAACACAAACTTTCTCCAAAATCCTTATCTTTTTATGCCCACGGATCAGCAGATTTCGGCGTTCTTATACCGACCATCAGAAACTGTTCCCACAAGAACCACTGATCGCCTTTTTTTCTCAGCTTTACCTGCCGTGCCGAATCCGCTCCGCCCGAACGGATATTGAGAAGCGCATATCCCTCGTCCTTGAATGAGTACGGATCGCTCTCGACCGTCACCGTAAACGGCTCTGACGGCGTGTAGTCGTTCTCCGGCTTTGCACCCTCAAAATACGAGAAAGGCACGTGCTTGTTGTCCATAAAGCGATCCTTCAGAAAGCTCTTTTCGTATTCGGAAAGCGGCTGAGGACCTTTGAGAAAATTCAGCATCTCTATGCCGACAGAAGGCTCTGCGGCATAGGCGCAAAGCGCACATACCGTGAGTGCCGCTGCCTTGAACGGCGTATCGAGTGAAGCCTCGGGGAGCTTCTGCATATCGGAAACGCTTTCGGGCAATGCTGCAAAAACAAACGTCTCCTTCTTGGACGAAGCCGCCGTCGCCGCCTGCGACGCCAGATCCTTTGCGGTCTTTTTAAGATTGTCAAATATGCTCATTTTTTTATCCCTCCGTAATTTTAATGTATCTGTATTTATCTTACCATATATCGGAAACTTTTGCAACAGTTTTATTTATAAAATTAATTTTTAATTTAATATTGACAAATGTTATAAAATGAGTATAATTAAATTAAGCTCAATCGAAAATCATAACAGGAGGTCAGAATATGAAGATATACGATTTCAAGGTAAAGGACGCAAAGGGCGAAGAAGTTGACCTTTCGTCGTATAAAGGAAAGGTACTTCTCGTTGTCAACACGGCGACCGGATGCGGATTTACGCCGCAGTATGACGGGCTCCAGGACCTGTACGAAAAATATGCGGAGAAGGGCTTTGAAATACTCGACTTTCCCTGCAATCAGTTCGGACATCAGGCGCCCGGCACCGAGGAAGAGATAGTGGACTTCTGCCAGTCGCGCTACGGCGTCACCTTCAGGCAGTTTGCTAAGATAGACGTAAACGGCGAGAATCAAAGCCCCGTATACAAGTACCTCAAATCCGAGAAAAAGGGAGTTATGGGAGAAAATATAAAGTGGAACTTCACGAAATTCCTCATTGACCGTGAGGGCAACGTTATAGATCGCTATGCGCCGACTACAACCCCCGAAAAAATAGAAGAAAAGATAAAGGAGCTGTTATAATGGATTACACGTACAAAACGCAGTCGGTCTGCGCTATGGAGATAAGTTTTCACCTCGAGGGCAACGTTGTGACGAATATTCAGTTCAACGGCGGCTGCAACGGCAATCTCAAGGCAATATCAAAGCTGGTGGACGGCTGGACAGTCGAGCAGATAGAGGAAAAGCTCTCAGGCAACACCTGCGGCAGACGTCCGACATCCTGCGCCGATCAGCTTGCAAAAGCCGTGAGAGAAGCATATAACAAGTCGCTCGCATCATAAAATATATCAGAGCAGGATAAAAGCGCTTGCAAAATGCGCTCAAGCGTTACATAGCAGATATATGCCGAGACATATAATAATTACTGTAAAAGCAGGTGTATAATATGGACAGAAGCAAGAAGATAATCAGAACGAGCTTTGTAGGTATTGCGGTAAACGTGGTACTCGTTATATTCAAAATGACGGTTGGGCTAATAGCAGGTTCTATTGCCGTCATTCTTGACGCAGTCAACAACCTCAGCGATGCGCTTTCCTCTGTAATAACCATAATAGGCACGAAGCTTGCCGGAAAAGCCCCGGACAAAAAGCACCCCTACGGACACGGCAGGATAGAATACCTCACGTCTGTGCTTATAGCGGTGATCATACTTATAGCAGGTCTTACGTCGATAAAGGAATCGGTAGAAAAGATACTTGATCCGACGGCGGCGTCGTATTCGGTCATATCGCTTATAATAATATCCGTTGCGGTTGTTGCAAAGATACTGTGCGGTACTTATGTAAAAAAGGTTGGTAAGGAAATCAACTCCGGCTCGCTGATAGCGTCCGGCTCCGACGCATTCTTTGACGCAGTGCTGTCGTTTGCGACGCTTGTTGCGGCGGTAATAAGCATGGTATGGGGCATAGGACTTGAGGGCTGGCTCGGTGCGGTCATCTCGATATTTATCATAAAGGCAGGTATCGAGATGCTCATTGAAACTCTCAACACCATTATCGGAGTGCGTGCCGACAAAGAGCTTACCGAAAGTCTCAAAGAGCAGATATGCTCATACGAAGGCGTATACGGCGCATACGATCTGACGCTGCACAACTACGGACCGACAAAGATAATCGGCTCGGTGCACATAGAAGTCCCCGACGACATGACAGCGCGCGACATACATAAGCTCACGCGCCGGATATCGGTCGAGGTTTTTGCAAAGTACGGCATAATACTCTCCGTCGGCATATACGCCCTCAACAACTCGAGCGATGAGCTGGCAAATATGCGTGCCTGCGTTGAGGAGACCGTGAAGAGTCACAGCGAAGTTCTTCAGATGCACGGCTTTTACGTAGACGAGGAAAACGGAAGCGTTATGTTCGATATAATCGTCGATTTCGAGGCGGATGCGGCGACGATACGCGACGAGATAATATCGGAGCTTTCGGAAAAATACCCGAATTATCGGTTTGATATAATTCTCGACTCGGATTTCAGCGAATAAAAGCGGTCAAAGGCAGGACATGAAGAAAGAATTTTGAGCGGAAGCCGTTGACAGCGAATGAGAAATTAGAAGTTAGGAGTTAGGAGTTAGGAATGAGGAGTTAAGGTACAAAAAATCCCTTTGGGATTTTTTGATTATTTCACCTCATCAGTCAGCTTGCGCTGACAGCTTCCCCTCAAGGGGAAGCCAATGGT
>CAJOMW010000133.1 GCA_905235695.1 uncultured Clostridia bacterium
AAATCTCATTAAATTACTTTATTACTCTTACTCTTGTGATGTTTTCAAGAGATTCTATCTTTCTGACCGCTTCTTCGGGAAGCTCGCCGTTAACTTCGATAAGCGTGTAGGCGTTGTCCTTCTTCGAGCAGTTTACCATGTTCTCTATGTTTATCTTTGCTTCGGAGAGAATGGTGGATATCTGAGCGACCATCGAGGGAACGTTCTTGTGGAATATGCAGAGCCTTGCGTCGCCTGTGTGCGGTATTACCGCTTCGGGGAAGTTTACGCTGTTCTTTATGTTTCCGCTCTCGATGAAGTCCTTCAGCTCACGAGCCGCCATTACGGCGCAGTTGTCTTCGGATTCGGGGGTGGAGGCGCCGAGATGAGGTATTGCAACTATGCCGTCAACGCCGACGATTTCTTCAGTCGGGAAGTCCGTTACGTAGCTTGCGACCTTTCCATCGGCAAGAGCCTTCTTTATTGCGTCCGCATTTACGAGGTCTGCGCGCGCAAGGTTAAGTATTCTCACGCCGTCCTTCATGCAGGATATCGAGGTCTCGTTTATCATGCCCTTGGTGTCGGGAGTGGAGGGAACGTGTATGGAGATGTAGTCGCAGTTTTCGTATATTGCGGCGAGTGTCTTTGCGCGGATTACCGACTTTGAAAGCGTCCATGCGGAGTCGACCGTTATGTAGGGATCGTAGCCGTATACCTTCATGCCGAGATGCGTTGCAACGTTTGCGAGCTGTGCGCCTATTGCACCGAGACCGATGATACCGAGCGTCTTGCCTGCTATCTCGGGACCTACGAATGCGCTCTTGCCCTTTTCGACCGCCTTTGCAACGTCTTCGCTTCCCTTGAGAGTGGAAACCCAGTTTACACCGTCAACTATCTTTCTCGAAGCGAGGAGGAGTGCGGCAACGGCAAGCTCTTTTACGGCGTTTGCGTTAGCGCCGGGCGTGTTGAACACGACGATACCGTTTTCGGAACACCTGTCTATCGGAATGTTGTTTACGCCTGCGCCTGCTCTTGCTATCGCCAGAAGCTCTTTTCCGAACTCCATTTCGTGCATCGACGCCGAGCGCACCATTATTGCATCGGGATTTTCAACGTTTTCGCCTACGTTGTACGCGCCTTCTTCAAAAACGCTCGTGCCGCAGGCGGCTATCTTGTTGAGCAACTTGATATTATACATTTTCTTTACCTCTCATATATTAAAAATATCGGCGGAACATATCCGGTTCCGCCGCCTTTACCGCGCCAAGCGGAATCTGTATTGTTTATGCGTTTTCAGCCTCGAACTTCTTCATGAATTCCACGAGCTTTTCAACGCCCTCGTAAGGCATTGCGTTGTATATGGAGGCTCTCATGCCGCCAACGCTTCTGTGTCCCTTGAGGTTGGAGAGACCTGCCGCCTCGGCTTCCTTGCAGAACTTCTTGTCGAGGTCTGCGTCGCCGGTAACGAAGCATACGTTCATCATAGAGCGGCTGCTCTTCTCTGCTGTCGGCTTGAAGAGCTTTGAGGAGTCGAGATAGTCGTAAAGGAGCTTTGCCTTCTTCTCGTTTCTCTCTTTCATTGCGGTGAGTCCGCCGTTTTTCAGCGCCCACTTGTATACGAGACCTGCGATGTAGATAGAGTAGCAGGGGGGAGTGTTGTACATGGAGTCGTTTTCGGCGAGGGGCTTGTAATCGAGCATGGTAGGCGTGTCTTCGCGCGCATTTCCTATGAGATCCTCGCGTACGATAACTACCGTAAGACCTGCGGGAGCCATGTTCTTCTGTGCGCCGGCATATATGAGGCCGAACTTTGTTACGTCTACCGGCTCAGAGGTTATGCAGCTCGACATATCCGCAACGAGCACCTTGTCGCCAACATTCGGAACCTCCGGGAACTTCGTTCCGTATATCGTGTTGTTGTAGCATACGTGTACGTAGTCTGCGTCCGGGCGCACCATATCCGGAGTTACCTTCGGTATGTAGGAGAAGGTCTTGTCCTCGGAAGAAGCTATGCACTTTACGTCGCCGTACTTCTTAGCTTCCTTGAACGCCTTGTTTGAGAACTGACCGGAAACGACGTAGTCCGCCTTTCCCGTCTTCATGAGATTGAGGGGAACTGCGGCGAACTGAGTCGACGCACCGCCCTGAAGAAAGAGCACCTTGTAGTTGTCCGGTATATTCATAAGAGTTCTGAAATCCGCTTCGGTCTGCTTGATTATAGCGTCATAAACGGGAGATCGATGGCTCATCTCCATAACCGACATACCCGAACCGTTGTAGTCTGTCATTTCTGCCGCTGCCTGCTGAAGAACTTCGAGCGGAAGCATGGACGGGCCTGCTGAAAAGTTGTAAATTCTGCTCATTTCGTTTTACCTCCGTAGTTTATGATGTGTTAGCCGCCAAGCACCAATTTACCTTTTATCACGCTCATAACAGCAATAAAATTATACAACTATCTAACGCCGTTGTCAATAACAACTTTTATTTTTTGTCAAAACAATAACAATGGGACGTGTATTTGCGCTGATTATTATGCAAATTGACGCCTCATCAGCTCAAAAAAGCGTCTCAGAAGGGAAGAGATGAAGACGGCGGGGAAAGAAATCGCAAGCCAAGCCGCAAAAAAAGTCGGGCAGACTTGACCGAGGATATTCAGAGGTCTTTCGGAGTAATCCCATATATTCATGCCGAGAAAGACGTTGAAAACCAGTCCGAAAACGAATTCAACGCCCGTAATTATGGATGCGTAGATTATGCACCTGTACAGCAAGCCGACTTCAGACAGGTGTTCTTCCAGCATGTGCAGCAGAAGAAAGCAAATTGCCCCGGCGAAAAACATTGTAATGTGGCTTTGTCCTTTATAGAGCAGTTCGATTGAAACGTACGCCGAGCCGCCTATAAGAAATGCGAAAACACGCTCTGCGGATTTTGACAAAAATACTCTTTTGAAAAATACGTCCTTATTTTCCATAATATCCCCTTATATTTGTATATGTAAAGGGATTTTTCATTTATCCGAAGAGGTTATGGTAAAAGGATGCTACCATGTCCACGTATTCTTTTGCGAAGATAAGGGCAGGTGAGAAGACGAACCGTTCGCCCATAAATTCGAAGCCGCCTTCAAAGAGCGAAAAAACCGGGAGCTGTTGGGATATTTCTCTCAGTGCGTACAGTATGAACATTGCGGTCGACGCAATGACTGCGGCGGCGCAGAGTGCGCCGAGGGCTGTCTTTATCCTGAAAACAAAAAATCTCATGGGCTTTTTATCTTCCTTTTCTGTTGCTCTGGCGGCTCCCAAAGCGCCGTTGGCGCAAATAAGCCTTCCCCTCCGCAAAGCCAATCGGAGATTGGCTCAGGAAGGTGGGCGGCAAAGCCGCTCGGATGAGGTGTAGGCGCAGATATAATCTTATTGTTCCACTTTGCCTAATGCGTCGCTTTTTATGTTCCTTTTCTGTTTCTCTGCCGGGCGCAGGTGCTGTGTCCAAAGTGCCGTAGGCACTTTGGGGATACGTTTTACGTACTTTTCTTGAAAAAGAAAAGTACCAAAAGATTTTTGCCCTTCCCAAGCATGGGAATGGCCGGAAACAAGTGCGAAGC
>CAJOMW010000134.1 GCA_905235695.1 uncultured Clostridia bacterium
CGACGACGCAGCATCCTTCGATTTGCCATTCCCATGCTTGGGAAGGGCAAAAATCTTTTGGTACTTTTCTTTTTCAAGAAAAGTACGTAAAACGTATCCCCAAAGTGCGTAGTGCTTTGGTAGCCGCAACTGCGCTTAGCAGAGCAACATAAAAAGAGCATCAAAAGCGGCGCTTTTGCCGGCTGCACCTGCGCTCAAAAGGGCAACAGAAAAAGAGAGAAAAAGATAAAAAAACAGGAAAGTGGCGAACAAAATGCTCCACCGAGTATTCGGCCTCCACGGCACGGGGAAATCAGCATACATATATAAAAAGCTCGAAGAGTGCGTAAAAGAGCAAAAGCAGACACTTATAGATACCCTCGGAAATCCGGCAAATATGTACGTCGAGGTCATCAACTTCAAGCGCCTATGTAACCGGGTGTTCCGAGAGACCGGCGGAGTCGTCGATAAGACTCCGGATAATACCTCAAAAATTCTGGCAATGTCCGAGACGCTGTACGAATTAAAAGACTCAATGAGCGAATACGGAAAGAAGTGCGATGATCCGGAATTTGCCGTAAGGATGCTCGAAGCCGTCAACGATATGCACCGCTGCCGCATCACCCCCGAAATGCTCGAGCAGAGCAGGGCAAAGGCAAGGGAAGCCGGCGGCGAAGGGCTGTGCAACAAAATAAACGACCTCGTTCTCGCATATAACGGGTACGAAGCGTATATGACGCAAACCCTGGATTTTCCGGGCGATATGCTCGATAAACTCTATGAGACGCTGTGCTCGGAAAGCTTTTTCGAGGGAAAAACCGTCTTTCTCGACTCCTTCTACGGCTTTACTCCGCAGGAGTCCGCCATAATCGAAAAGATGATACAGACGGCATCCGACGTGTATGTGTCATTCGTGTGCAAGAGCGAAAGCCATAGCGATAAGTGCTTTGCAAGAGCTACTTCGGCGGCAAAGACCTGCAAGAGGGCGGCGGAAAAATACGGCGTCGGAGTAGAGGACGTGTTCTTTTCGGAAAACGTCAAGCATAAGGCGCCCTCTCTGAAAACCATAAGCGAAAGGTTTACGCTCGGCGCACTCTCCGAAAGCACAGGCGCAAAAACCGACGACGCTGTCTCGATATATAAGTGCGAAGACGTGTACGAGGAGTCAAAGTGTGCGGCAAAGATAGCGTCCGACCTCATTCTCTCGGGCGTAAAGCCGAGGGAGATAGCGGTATGCGCTCAGAACGTCGCAGACTACGAGGGCGTGCTCGATATGTATTTTGAGTCGGCAGATATTCCCATATCCTTCGACAACCGTCAAAACCTCGCCTCCACGCCGGTCGCCTCGATGGTGCTGTGCGCATTCGACGTATACTTTTCCTGGAGCATGGAGTCCGTCATAAGCTACATAAAGACGGGACTTTCGGGGCTTGACGATGCGCAGGCTGACAAGCTCGAGATGTATATGAGGACCTGGAAGATAAGCGGAAAGAGATACTTCGGCAGCGAGTGGTATATGAATCCGGAGGGACTTACCGAAAGCGAGCCGGACCTTGATGCGCTCAAATACATAAACGACGCAAAAAATATAGTGTTCGAGTGTCTCGACGGCTTTTCCGAAAGGGTAAAGAGCGCCGTGACTGCGCGCGATTTTGCGGCAGCGGCATACGGACTTATAGAGGACACGGCAAAAATTTCCGGCAGCGGCGAATTTGACGACAGGGCAGGCGGCGTGTACCTCGATCTGCTCCTGAGAACCCTTGACAACATCGTGCGCATCGTCGGAAACGCAAAAATGACGGCAAAGCGCTTTTACGATACGTATAAGCTCGTGATAAGGTCGTCCTCGGTCGGCAGGATACCCGAGGCGATAGACCGTGTTCGCTTCTCTTCGGTCGGACTTATGAGAACGGACAGCGTAAAGCACGTTATAATACTCGGGGTAAACGACGGAGTTTTTCCGAAAAAGCCGAGCGGCACGGAAATATTCACGTCGGCGGAAAAGAAGCTGCTGAGCGATATCGGTATAGAGCTGTCCATGACGGATGACGAGATGGCGTACGACGAAATATTTCTCGCATATACAGCGCTCTGCTCGGCGAGCGAAGGGGCGCACGTGCTGTACAAGAGCACCGGAGACGACGGAAAAGAGGCTTATCCGTCGGTCATTGTCAGCATACTGAAAAAGCTCACGGGAAGCGCTGAAAAGACCTTTCCCGAAGGAGATATAACCGAAAATGCGCTAAGCGACGAACAGCTCTTTGATATGTATATGACAATGCCCGACGGCGTCGAAAAGGCGACGGTAAGGGAATATCTGACGGAATATCCGGCATTTGCCGGCAGGCTTGCGGCGGCGGAGAGAGAGGACTTTGCGTCAACTCCGCTTTCCGAGCGTGTCCGGGCTTCGCTTTTCGGGAAGGATATCGTCAGCAGCTTTTCAAAGATAGAGACCTACCGCAAGTGCCCGTTTTCGTATTTCTGTTCATACACGCTCCGCATGAATCCCGAGCGAAAGGCGGAGATGGGATTTCTCGAGACGGGAAACTTTGTACACAAGGTACTCGAAGAGGTGATACCGATAATCCGCGACGCCCACGATAAGGGAGAGCGCTTATCGGACGAGCAGATAGACGAAAAAGTGAGAAAGTCGCTGTCCGAGCTGCTCTGCCGCATAATGCCCCCGGATTCGGGAGCCGCCACAAAGCGCTTTGAGTATACTTACGGAAGGCTGTACTCGACGCTCTGCAAGATGTGCAGAGCCCTTGCGGCGGAGCTTGAGGTGTCTAAGTTCGTACCGGCTGACTTTGAGCTTGAAATATCGCCCACCGCCGAGGTAAAGCCGTACCCGATACAGATGGATAACGGTCACTGTCTGTATGTTATAGGAAAGATAGACAGAGTGGACACCTACGTCGATCCCGACAGCGGAGAGACCTGGGTGAGAGTTATAGACTACAAGACGGGGCAGAAGACCTTCAGGATAGACGACGCACGCAACGGATTCAACCTCCAGATGCTTCTGTATCTCTACACCCTGATGAAGAGCGACAGCGGAAAATACGCCTCCGTCCGCCCTGCGGGAATACTGTACGAGATGACAAAGCGCGATGAGGCAAAATCTGAGCTTGGCGAAGCCACATTCGACGACATGACGGCGGATGAGCAAAAGAGCTCTGTCAGCGGACTTGTTGTAAACGATCTCTCGATAATCTATGCGATGGACGAAAAGATGAGCGGAAAATTTGTGCCGCTGTACATAAAAAAAGACGGCACGCTCAAGGCGTCCTCCATGCTGATAGATGAAAGCGAGCTTGCAGAGCTCCTCGAAGAGGCGGCGCAGACGGCAGGAGCTCTTGCGGAAGAAATATACGCCGGCAAAAAGGCGGCCGAGCCGTATGACGGCAAGGATCACAACCCGTGCGGATACTGTGTTGCCAAAGGGATATGCCCGAGAGAGGATATAAAGGACTCCGCCTGGTAAGTAAACAGATGTTGCCATATTTATGAAGGCGCGGCTTTTAATGTTCTTTTTATGTTGCTCTGCCGGGCAAGGGTGCGGCTGGCAAAAGCTGCGCCCCTGCCAATTTTGCATTCTGCATTTTTTAAGGCTGCGTGAAAAATCAGGGAAAAGAGAAAAGGAAAAAAGAACAAAAAAAGGAAAAGCCGCTTTCGCAACTCTTCCTTGTTGGTGCTCCTGCGGAGAGTCGAACTCCGGACACCATGATTAAAAGTCATGTGCTCTACCTACTGAGCTACAGGGGCAACTATTCAAT
>CAJOMW010000135.1:0-2053 GCA_905235695.1 uncultured Clostridia bacterium
AACTCAAAGAGAAGTGCGGCATGAAGCAAGGTCACACCAGTCGGGACGTTAGCGGTGTCTTGTACCTGAAATCCGCTATAGCAGGGATGGATTCCGGTTTTGAGGGCTGTTGCTGTATAGCCGTCGTGTCGGTCGTGTGTTGAGGTTTGGGCCTTACGCAATTATCCCTCATGAACCATGTCAGGCGGGGAACCGAGCAGCATTAAGTGATACGGATAATGTGCCGTGAGTACACCTGGGCTGAGCATTATCGGCAAAGGACGTGTATAGCAGTATATTCGATTTACCGGTGTGTGATCTTGCTTTGTGGCGCACTTTGCTTTGCAAAAAATAAAACCGCCTTATCGACGGTTTTAAACGGCTCATATAACGCCGCTTGCGGCCTCCTGAGCCGCCCTTCTCGAGGTCTCCTCAAGATATTCTGATATCAGCGTGTCCTCGAGCTTTTTGCGAAAATCTGAGTTTATCGGGTGAACTATATCCTTGTACTCGCCGCTCTGAGTCTTCTTGCTCGGCATCACGACAAAGTACTTGTCGGATGCGTATATGACCTTTACGTCGTGTATCGCAACGCTGTTGTCAAGCGTTATCGACATCACCGCGCGAAGCGGCTGATCCTCAAAGGTCTTTCTGATTTTTACGTCTGTTATCTCCATTTTGATGCAGTCCTTTCTTTATAAGCTCGCATATATTATTTACGCATTTGAAAAATATTATTCAAACGGCATTATTCCGCATAAGAGGTGTTTTTTATGAAGCCGCAGACAGGCGACAACGTATACTTTATTGGAATAGGCGGCATAAGTATGTCGTCACTTGCGCTGATACTCAAAAGGCAGGGCAAAAACGTCGGCGGCTATGACTTCAAGAGAAGCGAAAACACCGACCTTCTCGAACAAAACGGGATAAAGGTAAATTACGAATACGCAGAGTCAAATCAGGACGGCTTTGACACCGTCGTATATACGGCGGCGATAAGGGAGGACGACGAGGAGCTTCTGAACGCAAGACGCCGCGGAGCAAATATCCTCACCCGCGCCGAGCTTCTCGGGATGATAACCGGCGGATATAAGCACTCGATAGGCGTTGCCGGAACTCACGGAAAATCCACCACCACGGGTATGCTCTGCCACATAATGAGTGCGGCAGACGCAGACGCTACCGTGCTTGCCGGTGCAGTGATACCTTCGATAAACTCGACCTACTGCGCCGGAAACGGCGACATCGCCGTGTTTGAAGCCTGCGAATATAAGAATTCCTACCACTCCATGCGCCCGACTTTAAGGCTCGTCCTCAACTGCGAGCTCGACCATGTCGATTTCTTCGGCTCGCTCGATAACGTGATAGAATCCTTCAGAAAATACCTCGATACCGACAGCGAATCCGGCGAAAATACAGCTCTGATAAATCTCGACAGCGACGGTGCCGTAAAGGCGGCGAGCGGAATAAAAACAAAGACTTATACCTTCTCTGTGAAAAACGAAAAGGCAGATTTTTACGCAGGTAACATCTCTATCGGCGACGGATACGGCGAATTTGACGTGTACGCCTTCGGAAAGCTCTACTGCCATGCAAAGCTCGGAGTTCCCGGACTTCACAACGTCTCGAACGCAGCGGCGGCTGCGGGTGCGGCGTATCTCTGCGGAATAGACGGAGAGGCGGTCTCAAAGGGGCTCAGAGACTTTGGCGGAGTAAAGAGACGCTTTGAAAAGCTCGGGCAAACGCATAGCGGCGCAATAGTAATAGACGACTACGCTCATCACCCGGACGAGGTTACGGCGACGCTAAGGGCTGCAAAGAGCGTATGCGGCGGAAGGGTGTTCTGCATATTCCAGCCGCACACCTACACGAGATTCGGCGCACTTATGAGCGACTTTGCAGAGGCGCTTTCGATAGCCGACACAACGGTTATGGCGGACATATATGCGGCAAGGGAGCAGAATACGCTCGGCATTTGCTCGATGGACATAAAAAAATATCTGCCGGAGGCGGTGTGCTTCGACAGCTTTGAAAAGATAGCGGCATATATCCTTGAAAATGCGAAGAAGGGCGA
>CAJOMW010000135.1:2112-5593 GCA_905235695.1 uncultured Clostridia bacterium
AAAATAAGACGTAAAAACAAAAAAGACAGAGCGGAGAACGTGCTCACCATGCGGTGCATATTCTCCGCTCTTTATTGTATCCGGAAAAACGTCAGATACTTGACTTGAACTTGTTCACGGTCTCCTGTACCTTGCTCTGCTCGACGGCAGGCACTTCTACCCAGCCTCTCTTCTTCATCTCGCAGAAGAGGTCGTGCTGTATGGTGTGTTCTTCACTGAGAATGTTCATGAAGAGTCCCTTGAGCTCGGGGCTCGAGCACTCGTTCGCAAACGAGTTGTAGGAATTTGTGAGGTCCTTCTGACCGGTGAGGGAATCGTTGAGCTTCGCTTTTTCGTCAAAATTCTTTATCTGTGCCATTGTTATCTTCCTTTCTTATCAGCCGCTTATAGCGTGGTAAAGCGTGTCAAAATGCTTCTGATGACGGGTGATTATCTCGTTGTACTTGCTTTTCAGCTCCATATCGGTGCACTCGTCGGCATACGTCTTGTACTTGCTTATAATGGTCTGTTCGTGGCTGAGCTGGTCCTCAATGGCGAGCAGCTCCTTTTCGGTGAGTTGTCCTATCATGTCTCGTTCTTCCTTTCCGTATCTTTTGATACGTAAAGAGTATTTCCGCTTTTTGCCGCAAATATTCTCTTTTTGCACAAAAAACTTCTTCCGCAATAAAAAACTTGACAATCCGCCGCCCATGGTGTATCATATAATATGTATTTTTATGAACAAAAGGAATGATTTGAAAAATGCAGTGGACAGGACTTAACGAATTAAGAGAAAAATACCTCTCGTTCTTCGAGAGCAAGGGACATCTGAGACTAAAGAGCTTTTCGCTCGTTCCGAATAACGACAAGAGCCTCCTACTCATAAATTCCGGCATGGCGCCGATGAAAAAGTATTTCACGGGAGAGGTCACCCCTCCCCGCAACCGCGTCACCACCTGCCAGAAGTGCATACGCACCCCCGACCTTGACAGAGTCGGCATCACCGCGCGCCACGGCACGTATTTTGAGATGCTCGGCAACTTCTCGTTCGGCGATTATTTCAAGAAAGAGGCAATTACCTGGGCGTGGGAATTTCTGACAAAGACTCTCGAAATGCCGGAGGAATTGCTCTGGCCGTCGGTATATGAAGAAGACGATGAAGCATACGACCTCTGGAAGAATATGATAGGCGTTCCCGAGAGCCGCATAGTAAAGCTCGGAAAAGAAGACAACTTCTGGGAACACGGCTCGGGTCCCTGCGGTCCCTGCTCGGAGATATACTTTGACAGAGGCGCAAAATACGGCTGCGGAAAGCCCGACTGTAAGCCCGGCTGTGACTGCGACAGATATATGGAGATATGGAACAACGTCTTCTCTCAGTTTGACAACGACGGCAACGGCAATTACACCGAGCTTGCTCACAAGAATATAGATACCGGTATGGGACTTGAGAGACTTGCCTGCGTTATGCAGGGCGTCGACAATATGTTTGAGGTAGACACCATAAGGCGCATACTCGACACGGTCTGCAAGATTTCCGGAAAGAAGTACGGCGACGACGAGAAGAACGATATATCCATACGTGTCATCACCGACCACATAAGAAGCTCGACGTTTATGATATGCGACGGTATAATCCCCTCGAACGAAGGCAGGGGATACGTCCTCCGCAGGATCATCAGACGCGCCGCAAGACACGGCAAGCTTATCGGTATAAACCACGCATTCCTCTCTGAGCTGTGCGACGTGGTTATAGAGGAAAACGGCTCGGCATACCCCGAACTCGCAGAAAAGAAGGATTATATAAAGAAGGTCCTCAGCATGGAGGAGGAGCGCTTTGACGCGACGATAGACGCAGGTCTGTCAATCCTTACAAATCTCATTCAGGACGCCGCAAACGGCACGAAGAAGATATCCGGCGAAGACGTGTTCAAGCTGTACGACACATTCGGATTTCCGCTTGACCTCACGCGCGAGATAGCTATCGAAAAGAATATTGACATAGACGAAGAGACGTTCACCGAGCTTATGAAGACGCAGAGAGAGCGTGCGAGAAGCGCAAGGGCAAACCTCTCAGGCTGGAGCAACGCATCTAAGTCTATCCTCAGCACTCTCCCGAAAACAGAGTTTGTCGGATATACCGAGAATTCTTCCGAATCCAAGGTGCTCGCCATAATCGACGGCGACAGCTCCCTCGATTTCGTAAACGAGGGCGAATTCAGCCTGATTCTCGATAAAACGCCCTTCTATGCCGAGAGCGGCGGACAGGTAGGCGACACCGGCGTAATAGCGACGGACAGTGCGATAATAAACGTATTGGACACCAAAAAGACCGACGGAGTATATATCCATATATGCCGTGCGGTAAACGGAACGATAAGCAAGGGCGACGTCGTAAAAGCCGAGATAAACAAGGCTCGCCGTCAGTCAATAGCCAGAAACCACTCTGCGGCGCATCTGCTTCAGGCATCGCTCCGCAAGATACTCGGCACACATGTCGAGCAGGCGGGCTCTTATGTTGACGAATCCAGGGTGAGATTTGACTTTACGCACTTTTCCGCACTCACCGATAAGGAGCTTAGCGAGGTTGAGGCGCTCGTAAATACGAGCATACTCATGGGACTTGACGTCACAACGACAGAGACCGACATAGACGCGGCAAAGAAGATGGGCGCTATGGCACTGTTCGGAGAAAAGTACGGAAACATAGTAAGAGTTGTAAAGATGGGAGACTTTTCGACAGAGCTCTGCGGAGGTACTCACATTGACAACACCGCAAAGATGGGGCTCTTCAAGATAATCTCCGAGACGTCTGTTGCGGCAGGTGTCCGCCGTATAGAGGGTACGACGGGGCTCGGCATACTCACACTTCTCTCCGAAAAGGAAAACCTCATCGAAAAGACCGCTTCCGAACTGAGAGTAGCAAACCCCGAGGACATCGCCAAGCGCGCTTCTCAGCTCCAGAGCGAGATAAAGGATATAAAGAAGGAGCTCGACTCCGCAAACGAAAAGCTGTCCGCCTCAAAGGCAGATTCACTTATAGATACGGCGGAGAAGATAGGAAGCGTTCGCCTTATAACGGCGAAGGTAGACATGAAGCCGGACGCTATGCGGGCTCTGTGCGATAAGTTCAAAGCGGAGCACTCGGATATAGTCGCCGTTCTCGCATCGGTATCCGACGGCAAGGTAAGCTTTGCGGCTTCCTGCGGCAAGGACGCAGTCGCGAGCGGCGCAAATGCCGGAAATATCGTAAAGAAAGCAAGCTCGCTGTGCGGCGGAGGCGGCGGAGGCAGACCGGATTCCGCCCAGGCCGGCGGCAGGGACGCTTCAAAGATAGATGAAGCTTTTGCGGCGGTAAAAGAGATGTTATAAAAACGTGAAGGAGCTGTAGCAAAACGATTCCAAAAAACGAATTGCCTACAGCTCCGATTTTATACTCAAAAAGGCAAAAAAGCGCAAAAAAACACCCCGAAAGGGTACAAAAAGCAAAGGGTGTGCTACC
>CAJOMW010000136.1 GCA_905235695.1 uncultured Clostridia bacterium
CTTCGCACTTGTTTCCGGCCATTCCCGCAAGAGGGAAGGGCAAAAATCTTTTGGTACTTTTCTTTTTCAAGAAAAGTACGTAAAACGTGTCCCCAAAGCGCTGAAAGCGCTTTGGATACTGCATCTGCGCTCAGCAGTAAACCATCAAATGAGTATCAGAAGCTGCGCTTTTGCCGGCTGCATCTGCGCTTAGCAGAGCAACATAAAAAGAATATCAAAAGCGGCGCTTTTGCCAGCCGCACCCTTGCTCAGCAGAGCAACAAAAAAAGAATATAAAAAGCTGCGCTTTCGCCGGTATAAAAACCTCATACTGCATAAGATATAGTAAAATGCATAAAAAGCAGAAGAAAAAAGAAAAGAGAAAAAAGATAAAAAGGAGCGATCCCCACGGATAAAAGAAGATACGAGGCAAGAGCCTGCGCCATGTTCTGCATGGCGGCACTCCTGTCGGCTCTTATGATTGTGAGACTGTACTGCCTTGCGGAGTACGACGATAAGACCGCCGCGGTACTGTCGGGACAGTACTCGAGATGCGCCGACGTGATGAGCAGAAGCGGATTCGTGTTTGACAGAAACGGGTTTCTTATATCTCACACACAAAGCGGCATGGCGGCAATTGTCGATCCTACCGCGGTAGGGGATAAGGACAGGGACAAGATAGCCGAAGCACTGAGCGAAAACGGACAAGCGTCCTTTTCCGAAATCATATCCAAGCTCGAAGAAAGAGCGCCCTTTACCGTGTCCCTCGAAAAAGCGCCGGACGGCTTGAGCGATGCGGAAGGAATATATCTCTTTCCGCTGTACGAGCAGGAGCACGGCTCGTTTTTGCGCCACGTCTTTGGATACAGAGACGGCGACGGAAACGGCAGAAGCGGCATTTACGAAAAATACGGAGGGGTGCTCTCGGATCTTGGCGGCTCGGTGTATTACACATATACGAGCGATGCGGCCGGAAATATCCGGGGACCTGACGGCTTTACCGTCAGCAACGACGGATATGCGGAGGAAGGAGAGTACGACAGCGGACTTTTGCTTACGATAGACAAGGCTATTCAGGAGACGGTCGACGAGGTCTGCGAAGAAAAGCTCGATATGGGGGCAGTCGTAATCTGCGACGTCAATACGGGGGAGCTGCTCGCCGTCTCTTCAAGACCGCTGTATGATGACGAAAATATAGCTCTCAGCCTTGAGTCCGACAGGGGAGAGCTGATAAACAGGGCGTTTTCAAGGTATACACCCGGCTCCGTCTTCAAGTCCGTGGTAGCGGCGGCGGCTCTCGAATACGACATGGAGCTTTACGGATTTGAGTACGAGTGCACTGGGAGCCTCGACGTTTCGGGGCAGATATTCAGATGCCACGACCATTCGGGACACGGCGTACAGTCCATGTGCGAGGCGTACGCAAACTCTTGCAATACGTATTTTATTTCCCTTGCGTTTGAAATAGGGCTCGACACTATTTATCAGACCGCCCGTAAGATGGGGCTCGGTGACGCTTATGCGATAGACGGACTGTTCGTCAGCGGCGCGGTTCTGCCCGAAAACAAGCCGGTATATCCGCCGGCATACCTTGCAAATATATCCTTCGGGCAGGGGGACCTTATGGTGAGCCCGATAGATATACTGAACGTCACCTGTATATGCAGTGCCAACCGCAAGCACTCTTTTTCGCTTGTCAAAGGAATACGGATGGGCGAAGTCTATGAGGAATACGAAAAAAAGGAGCCGCAGAAGGTGCTGAGTGACGAAACGGCGGCGAAAATGTGCGAGATGATGAGGGAATGCGCCGAGAGCGGAACGGGAAGGTCGGCTTGTGCCGAGAGCGTAGACGTAGGCGTCAAGACTGCGACGGCTCAGAGCGGTCAGTTCCGCGACGGGCAGGAGCTGCTTCACCGCTGGGTTGCCGGAGTATTTCCGATAGATGAGCCGAAATATGCGCTCGTTGTGCTGTGCGACGGAAACGGCGAGGGCAGCGCTTCACCGGGAGAAATATTCGGAGAAATAGCGGAAAGAGTGTGGAAAATCGATTCGGGTAAGGGCAGAAAATAAAGCGGAGCGGCAAATTTTGATTTTGTGCGCACTGTACGCATAAAAAACCATTTCGGGGCAAAAATATACGCGGAGGTGTTTTTTGTGAAAAATACAAGTGATTCAAAGCTCAAAAAGCAGTTGGTAAGCGGCGCGGTTTACATTGCGCTCGCTGTGACGGTCGTGGCGCTGACGGTAAGCACCATAACTTCGACGATATCCGGAAGCGTTGAGGAAAACAGCGTTAAGATAGACGGCACTTTGTACGGCGGAAGCAATCTGAAGCTCCCTGAGATAGATGCGGAGGATTTCACATTCGATACGCCGGTAATTGACGTAAAGCAGGGCGTTGACGCAGCGGTCGGAGATGACGGCAATAACGGCAATAAGGGTGAAAACGGTGAAAACGGCAAAGACGATACCGAAGCAGGGACGACAAAGTCCAAGGCCGAAGAAAAAGGCGCAGAGGAGAATAAGCCGGAAGACGCCGCAAGCGTCGGAAATGACGCAGTAGAAAACGCCGAAAAGGAGACCTTGCCGGACAAGAGCAGAGCGAAGGGCGAAGAGCCTGCCGAAGAGACCTTTGAGATGGGATATAACGGCTATATAAAGCCGTGTACCGGATATATCAGCAAGGAGTTTTCGATGGACGTTCCCGTCTACTCCGCAACGATGTACGATTACAGAACGCACAGCGGAATAGATATAGCGTGCGACGTGGGAACACCCGTAAGAGCGGCGACGAGCGGCGTTATAGCAGACGTTTATGACGATTATCTGCTCGGCACGACGGTGGTAATAGAGCACGCGGACGGAATAAAGTCGGTATACAGCAATCTCTCGCCCGAGCTTCCCGTCGGGACGGTCAAAGGCAGAGCCGTTCAGACAGGTGAGACGATAGGCGGAGTCGGCAGCAGTGCGCTCATAGAGTCTGCGGAGGTCAGCCACCTTCATTTTGAGATGTCAAGGGGTGGGACAAGCCTAGATCCGGAGGAGTATATAAAAGCGGCGCAGTAGCGCCGCTTTTGCTATTCTTTTTTAGTTGATGATAACGGACAAAAAACTGTATTACAAGGGGAAGTAAAAATAAAAAGAATTTCAAGAGGAGATTGTTATTATGATATTACACAAATAAAAAACATTACCAACGGCAATATAGGTCAAAGCATAATTTCTCATGCCGCCCAATCCGCCGGTAATGCTAATGGTATTATATCCGAAAATACTCAAAATGTCAATACCCAAAATAAGGAAAATAAAAATTCTTATTCCGTTTTTGTTGCTCTGCTGAGTAACAAAAAAGCCTCTCTCAGGGGCAATTCACACCCCCTCCCTCCAAAAAAGATAAAATATTAACAAATTATCCCCGATAATTTCCATATTTTTCGTTCAAATTTAACAGTTGAAAACATTGCCGATAAA
>CAJOMW010000137.1 GCA_905235695.1 uncultured Clostridia bacterium
GAAACTGAAAGCATGGAAAGTGATAAGATTAGGGATGATTATATGAGAAGCATCGGCTTAACTGTATTAAGGTATACTAATCTTGATATAAATAAGAATTTTGATAGTGTATGCTCTGACATATTAAGCTATATTAATCACGATTGATAATAAATATCGGAGGACCAAAATGCGACTTGACAAATATCTCAAAGTATCGAGAATAATAAAGCGCCGCACCGTCGCAAACAACGCCTGCGACACCGAACACGTCACCGTCAACGGCAGACCGGCAAAAGCGTCGTATGACGTCAAAGTCGGGGACGTTATCGAGATAACCTTCGGCGAAAAGACGCTGAAAATCGAAGTTACCGACGTAAAAGAGACCGTCGGAAAGGACCTTGCCTCAACGCTGTATAAGGTGCTGGAATAAATCAGAGCCGCCTCGCATAATCTTATTTATGAAAGGCGGGATATAATTATGGAAAATCAGTGCGGAATAGTTACCGTTACAGACCGTAAGACCGTGGATCTTACCGGTATAATCTCGGTCGACAGCTTTGACGAATATGCGATAAACCTCACGGTTTCCTGCGGCACTCTCACGATAGAGGGCGAAAACCTCGGGATAACCGCGCTCGACCTCGACAAGGGAAGGGTATCGGCGGCAGGCACGATAAGCGCCGTATATTACACGGACGATGATGCGCCGTCCAAAAAGGGCGGAATAATGTCGCGCATACTCGGAAAATAACGTGGCTATACTCTTTGGCAGAGATCAGCTGCCCGTCATTATCTCCTTTTTCGTGTGCGGAGTGCTGTCGGGAATGATCTGCGACCTGTTCAGAATAAAGCGCAGGATATTCGGCGCACCGTACGCAGTGGTCTTTGTGGACGACGTGCTTTTTATGCTGTGCAATGCGGTAATATTCATAATAAACGAATACTCATTCAATAACGGCAACATGAAGTGGTATGAGGCGCCGGTAATGCTTGCGGGATTTATTGTGTACCGCTTCACCTTTTCGGTCATATTCATAAAGATATGCTTTGCTTTTATCGACCTTATAAAGAGGCTGATAAGGCGTATTCTGTCGCCGCTGAAAAAGTACTCTGCAAGGCTTTGCGGATTTATTGCAAAACTGCTCGAACGATTTACACTTTCATTGAACACTCGCCGCAAAAGACGAATGATAGAAAAAGCGGCACTGTTTGACATGCATTTTTGGAAAAAGACGTTTGAAAGGACGGAAGCTTAAATGAACACTGTCAAAAATATTATTATAATAGTAATAATAATATTGCTTCTCGTATTTGGAATAAAACAGCAGCTCGATATAAACTCCCTGAACGACGATATAAGCTCGCTTGAAAACCAGTTAAAGCACATGAAGTACGAAAACGAGCGCAAGGAGAACGAGCTTGAAACACCGATAGAGGACAAAATGGAAGAATACGCCATGGAGAACGGCTACCGCGATCCCAATGCGCAGTATTTCTACAACGATTTCAGCGGCTGATACGGGACGCACGAAAAAATAAATCCCGAAAGGAATTGTAAAAATGAGGACTGTTGATACAAGCGAAATAAGAAAAGCCGTTGAAAAGCTCTTTATAGAGGCAAACTACGTTCTCCCCGAATCTCTTGCGGACAGGATAAGGGAATGTGAGAGGTGCGAGAGCAACGCACTTGCAAGGTCCGTCCTGTCAAAGCTCTCGGACAACCTCGAGGCGGCGAGGGAGATAAACGTCCCTATATGCCAGGACACGGGGATGGCGGTAGTGTTCATCGAGATAGGGCAGGAGGTGGCTCTTTGCGGCGAGCCTCTCAGAGACGCCGTGAATAAGGGCGTCGCAGACGCTTACATAAACGGCTTCCTCCGCAAATCCGTCGTCTGTGAGCCTCTTTTTGAGAGAAAGAACACCGGCGACAACACTCCGGCCGTAATATACACAGACATAGTGGAAGGCGACCGCATTAAGATAAGCGCCGTGCCGAAGGGGTTCGGCAGCGAAAACATGAGCCGGGCGAGAATGTTCACTCCTTCCGCATCAAGGGACGATATAATCGCTTTCGTCGCCGACACCGTCAGAAGGGCAGGGGGCAATCCCTGTCCGCCGATAGTCGTAGGCGTGGGACTCGGCGGCACGTTCGACTACGCTGCGCTTCTCTCCAAAAAGGCGCTTGCAAGGGATATAGAGATAAGAAACGCAAATCCCGATTACGCCGCACTCGAAGACGATATGCTCAGAGCGATAAACAGCCTTGGCATAGGTCCGCAGGGGTTCGGCGGCGATACGACGGCTCTTGCTGTAAATATTGAGTACTTTCCGACACATATTGCAGGGCTTCCGTGCGCCGTGAATATCGGATGCCACGTCACAAGGCATAAATCTGTCACAATTTAATAGTTTTTTGAAAAAATCACTTAATTTTTTAGATATTTTCACTAAAAAACTATTTACATTTCCCAAATACTGTGATATAATATAAATGAAGAAAGGGAAATTAACCCTTTCGGATAAAATCACAGGAGGGATCAGCATGAAATTGACAATCAACACAAAGAAATTTACCCTGACGGACGACCTCAGCGACAGGATCGCCTCAAAGCTGAAAAAGCTGGACAAGTTCTTTGGCGACGATGCCGAGGCAAGGATCTTCCTCACCTCCGGTAAAAACTTTGAGCAGATAGAAATTACAATATACGATAAAGGAACTATGTTCCGCGCAGAGGTGAAGGATGACACTGCGCTCAACGCTCTCGATAGGGCTATAACCATTATTGAAAGGCAGATAAGGAAAAACAAGACTCGCCTCGAGAAGAGACTCAGACAGGGCGCATTCGATAAGACCGCCCCGGTAGGAGGCGACGCCGACGAGAATGAGGAAGAAATCAAGATAACCAGGGTAAAGAGGTTTGTGATTAAGCCTATGACTCCCGAGGAAGCGGTTCTTCAGATGAACCTTCTCGGACACGAGTTCTTCATCTTCAACAACGCCGAAACCGGAACTCCCTGCGTTGCCTATAAGAAGAAAAACAACGAATACGGCGTCATCGAGGGTATATCCGAATAATTCATTTCCGACCGCGAAAGCGGCCGGATTTTTTTGTGCAAAAAGTCAAATATTATGTGCATTTTTAACAAAAGCAAGCTGAATACATGATTTATTAATAAATTGGTGTTATATTATTACTTGTAATACTATATATTACTAAATTTTTCAAAAGAGGAGAGTATTCACATGAAAAAACTACTGGCAATCATTCTTGCAGTTTCCATGGTCTTTTCAATGACGCTGGTAAATGTCAGCGCATTTGAAGCAAATACCGTTGAAGCTGCAGAAGAATCCATCCCGCAGGATGCCGAGCAGGCAAGCGCAGTCCTTGCGGAAGAC
>CAJOMW010000138.1:0-3320 GCA_905235695.1 uncultured Clostridia bacterium
GTACTGAGCGTGCGTGCCGGATGTGCCGTTCATGTTATTGTAGGAGTCGTACTTTGCGTCGTTGTACAGGGCGTAGCCTCTTGAGGAGGGGAGCAATGCACAGGAGAAAACAAAGAAAGCGGCAAGAAGCAATAATGCCGCTCTTCTTAAAAACTTTTTCATCTTCCGATCGCCCCTTTCTCAAAGCTTTTTGGATAGTATTCGCCTTTTAATACACTTTTACAAATATATTATATATTTATTTTCCTATTTAGTCAAGAGTAAGCTCGTTTTTATTTTGCGGCGGCAGGGAAAAGACCGGCTGACGGCATAAGACTTGATTTTTTTGGAAAAATAGTGTATAATAGCCTTATATTGGCGTATTGTTTGCATTTTGCCGAAATTTTTCGGCAAATATCCGCATATTTCGTCAGGATATATCTTTAGATACGCAAAAATCTTCGGAAAGGAGATCCGCAGTTTGAAAGATACGGTTAACAGCGAAGAAATATCGTCTTTAAACCCGGAGGACTCAGAAAGCCAAACAAATGTTCTAAATACAGAAGAACGCCTGAAAATAATGTCGGGAACATCGTATAAGAAGCTGTACAGTCTGTTCAGAGACGACGGAATGTCGGTTTTCGAGAGCTTTTACAATGCGGTGTATATAAGCAGCCACAACAGGTACGAAGCAACTGCGACCGAGAAGAAAAAGACGCTTGAGAACGTCACCGACCACCCCGTTTCATGGTCGGAGGATAAGAAGAAAATATATAAGAACAACTGCTGGTCGGTTATAGTAAAGCTTCTTGACGGGATCCCGAAGATAACGAACGGATTTGTTGCCGCAGGTCGGCGGATAGGCGCTTTTTTCAGAAAGATCGCACTCATACCGCACAGCCTGGACACCTCTCCGCGTGCTGTCAAGGCGTTTTTCAGGGTAGTCGGAAAGTCGCTTCTTCCGCTGGGGGCGATAGTGTTTGCAGTGTTTACGGTGGCGAGGATCTCGCTTGTCGAGAGCGAGAGAGTGGCGGTCGGAGTGTACGTTGAGGGCGAATACGTCGGAAACACGTCCTCCGTCGGCGACGTATTTGCAATAAAAGAGCAGTATGAGCGAACGCTCTCCGACGCATACGGAACACCGACGGTGCTGCTTTGCGACATTTCGTTCCTTCCGCAGACCTTCGATGAGAAAACCTCAATAACAAGCGGCGACGTATCCATATTCGACGCCTACGTGCAGAGCGCAACGGAGCAGGGCTACGGGCTGTATATAGACAACAAGCTCGCCGCGGTAACCCCCGTAAAGAGCTGGATAGACGAGGCGATAGATGACTACATCGAAAAGCAGACGAGAAACTACTATGCCGAGTATTCTCTTACCGACGAGAATATAGACCGCTTTGCGTTCAACAACAACATATCCATAATAGCCGACAGATACCCAAAGAGCTATTTTCTCACCAGGAGCGAGATAAGACAGCTGTTTTCGCTGAGTTTGCTGTCCGATTCCGACGAAAAGCTCCTGAGAAGCTATATGCCGTTCATAAAGTGGGACGATTTTGAGGGAAAGGTGCCCGACACGTTTTCTTCGACGCTCACGCTTGACTATTCAAACCTCGATACGTTGCAAAACAGCGGTGCAGACGATTTTCAGTCGGCGGTTCCCTCCGAATCGGTGCTCATGGACATTGCGATAATCCGCGACGCCTCTGAAAAGGAGACGCTGCCCTTCGATGTTGACTACGTTTACGACGACACGCTGTATGAGGGCATGAGAAGGCTTGTGCGGGACGGCTCGGACGGCGTCAAGGTAATATACTACAAGGCGACGTATCTCGGGGACAAGCTCGTCCGCAGGGACGTTTCCGGCGAAGAGATAGTAAAGGAGCCGGTAAACAAGATAGTGCGAGTCGGAACGAAGGAGCTTCCGAACGGCGACAAGTCGCTCATACCTACGGGAACATATATTTACCCGTACAACGGACTCTTAACCAGCCGCTTCGGCTGGAGAATGATAGGTTCTCAGAACAGCTTCCACAAGGGGCTTGACATATACGGCTCATACGGCGACACGATTGTGGCTTCTGACGGCGGAGAGGTAATAGAAGTCAACTACTCAAGCGGCTACGGAAACTACGTCATGATTCGCCACAACGAGGAAACCGTCACGAGATACGCTCATTGCAGCGAGATAGACGTCGAGGTCGGAGACCTTGTCGCGCAGGGCTTTCCGATAGCAAAGCTCGGACAGACCGGCAATGCCACGGGCGTACACGTCCACTTTGAGATGATAATTAACGGAACGGCGGTCGATCCGACGCCGTACATGACAGGCTCGCTGAAGGAACACATCCTTGCGTGAGGAGAACAAAATGAAGACAGATGTTTCACGTGAAACAATTTACCACGAGACAACGCTCTGCGTCATAGGCGGAGGGCTTGCGGGGCTGTGCGCCGCCGTCGCCGCCGCAAGAAAGGGAACAAAGACCATACTCGTACACGACAGACCGGTCCTCGGAGGAAACGCATCGAGCGAGATAAGAATGCCGGTGCGAGGCGCTCTCGGCGAAAACAACAGGGAAACCGGCATAATAAGCGAGCTTGAGCTTGAAAACATATACAGAAACCCCGACTTTAACTTCTCGCTTTGGGACACCGTGCTGTACGGTGCCGCCATTCGAGAGCCGAAGCTTACGCTGATGCTGAACACTTCCTGCATAGACGCAAAAGCGAGCGGCGGCGTTATTGACAGCGTGACCTGCTGGCAGCTCACGACGTATACCTTCCACACCATAAAGGCGGATGTCTTTGCCGATTGTTCCGGAGACTGCATACTTGCGCCGTACGTCGGGGCAAAGTGGACAATGGGACGCGAGGCGAGGGACGAATACGGCGAAAACACGGCACCTCATGAAGCGGATCCGGGATCCATGGGACTTTCATGTATTATACAGGAGTGCGAAACCGATTCAAAAGTCGATTTTATAAAGCCGGAGTGGGCGTACACTTACGAAGCCGACGACGATATACCCTGCGGCTGCGATATTTCTTTGCCGATTGCAAACCTGCGTCAGATCGAGCTTTGCAGAGAGGCTGACAGCTTAAGGGACGCCGAAAACGTCCGCGATGAGCTGCTGAAAACGGCGCTCGGAGCTTGGGACCACATAAAAAACCGAGGGGACAACAGCGCCGACAACCGGGGGCTTGAATGGATAGGCTTTTTGCCCGGCAAGCGTGAAAGCAGGCGGTACATAGGCGCTCACGTGCTCACCCGGAACGATATAATGGCGGAGGGGCACTTTGACGACATCGTCGCCTACGGCGGCTCTGCGTGCAGT
>CAJOMW010000138.1:3328-5696 GCA_905235695.1 uncultured Clostridia bacterium
GTGGGGAGCCGACGACATACAGTGCGCCGTCGCCCTACGGAATACCGTTTAGATCGCTCTATTCCGCGTCCGTCAGAAATCTCATGTTTGCCGGAAGGAACATAAGCGCAACGCACTTAGCGCTTTCCTCTGCGTGCGCCGCGGCGACCTGCGCTGTAATGGGACAGGCGGTCGGAAACGCCGCTTATCTCTGTGAAAAATACTCGTGCTGTCCCTCGGACGTCGGCGAAAAGCACATATCCGAGCTTCAAAGCGAAATAATGAACGACGGCTGCCTTGTGCCGGGGAAAAAGCGAGAGATACCGCTCTGTACGAGGAAAGCCACGTCAAGCCTTGCTCCGGACGAGAAAGCCGAGCTGTTCTCCGGCGTCGAGCGGCCGCAGGGGGAGAGCAAAAACTATGTTTCACGTGAAACAGGCGGCTTTATTGAGTATAAATTTGCGTCTCCCGTCAGCGGAACGGCGCGGCTCGTGCTCGATACGGACTTTTCGAGGACCTCCGTGTGGGACGAAAATTCTAAAAAGATGAAAATGCCGGCAAACCTCGCAAGAAACCTCAGTATAACCGCCGTAGGCGAGGACGGTTCGAAAAAAATACTGTACAGCTCCGACAATAATTACAGGCACATAATACTCGCTCCGACACACGGCAAAATATCCTCTCTCAGAGCCGATTTCAACGGCGCATGGTATAGCACAGAGAGCAGGATCTTCTCGTTTGATTTGATGGAAGATTATAATCGGGGTGCGGCAGGCGAGGGAAGTTAAGTCGAGCTGATTTTCAAGTGTTATATATAAGGGAGATGAGTCGAAAATTGGAGGATAATAAGAGCTTTGACCAATACGCTCG
Source organism: uncultured Clostridia bacterium (assembly GCA_905235695.1). Classification (GTDB taxonomy): domain Bacteria; phylum Bacillota; class Clostridia; order Oscillospirales; family CAG-382; genus UMGS882. Next base: position 4,178 of record CAJOMW010000138.1, read on the forward strand.
CTATAAGAGCCGTGCCGACGCTATCTATGAGACGCGCCGATTCCGCCACGACTTCAAGAATCACCTTATTGTGCTCAAGGCGCTCATAGACAGCGGAAACACAAAGAGAGCGTCCGAATACGCCGGTTCGCTTCTCGGGCGGCTTGAGGAAGCAGGCAAGGGCGCAAGGACGTACTCCGACAACGTCATTGCCGACGCAGTTTTTTCCGTCCTTGCGGAAAAGTGCGAGGCGTCCGGCATAGATTTTGACGCAGAGGCTGTTTTTGGCGGCTTTGATATAGACGACGTCGAGCTTTGCGCCGTGCTGTCAAACCTTGCCGACAACGCCTACGAAGCGGCGCTGAAAGCTCCTCCCGGCAAGCGGCTTATACGCTTCTTCGTGTCACGCCGCGAAAAGTGGTTTATAATAAATGAAGAAAACTCCTTTGGCGGCAATATTTCCCTTACTGACGGGGATATACCGCCATCGTCAAAAGGCGATGCGGAGCGCCACGGCTTCGGACTGAAAAACGTAAAGGAGATCGCAAGCGCTCACGGCGGAAAAGTTGAGATAAATATCGACGAAAAAGAACAGATGTTCTATATATCCGTAATATTTCCGAGATAGAAAAGTGAAAAGTTGATGGCACCCCATAAAAAGCAACAAGCTATTGGTATTTGCCTATACCAATAGCTTTTTTATAGCCCTGTTGAGGGTTATATTGGCACAAAAGCCGTTGCTTTTGATGTAAGAGAAGAAACGTTTTCTGTACTTTTCTTGAAAAAGAAAAGTACCAAAAGATTTTTCCCCTTCCCTCTTGTGGGAAGGGGAAATCTAAGGACGCTGCGTCGGCACATTACGGGTTCCGAGCCTTCGGCTCTCCACATGATGTCAAGAGAAAAATCTGCGATTTTTCTCTGACGGTGCCATGCGAAATCTCGGTGGGCTTACAGATGGCTACATAAAAGCATTGGCTGTAGTGCCTCAACACGCCTTCAACGGGGCTATATGTAATTTTTTGATATTGGTGATACCCATTGCTTCTCATATCATTAGTGGGTTGCAGTGGTAAAGATTGCTTTGCGGCTCTTTTAAAAGCTGTTATGAAAAGAACGACTGCAAGATATGTATGCATAGCTTAACGGCGCTGTCGGAGTGCTATATAAGAGCACTGTTGCTGTGCATTATTTTCCCGTCTAAAAAGAGGCAGAAAGCAGTGCATACCACTTGCAAAAGAAATAAAGTACCACTGCATAAGCCTCATCAAAACCGCGCCCTCACCGCAGTCTCGTGACCGCAAAACTTGCTATGGCGCGGAAACGAGCAACCTTCTCTATATGAGCAACTCCACCGAAGAAATTTGAGGCACTGCAACCGACGCTTTTATGATGCCCGTTGTAAGGGCAGTAAAACGGGGCATGGCACCGTCGGCATATCTGTGGAGAGCCGAAGGCTCGGAGCCCGTAATATGCCGACGCAGCATCCTTCGATTTGCCCTTCCCATGCTTGGGAAGGGCAAAAATCTTTTGGTACTTTTCT
>CAJOMW010000139.1 GCA_905235695.1 uncultured Clostridia bacterium
AGACTGCGTAACGGTAGAGGATAGTCACAAGCTGCTCGCGGCTGACTTTGCCCTCGGGAAGGAAATACTCGCCGCCAACGCCGTTTACAATACCCTCGGCAGCTGCCCAGCGCACTGCCTCGGCGCAGTCAGCCTCCGCGTCAACGTCTGCGAAAGGCAGAGCATAATTGACGACCGGCTCGCCCTCTATCTGCCAGAGAGCGGTACTTACCATGCCTCTTGTCGCATACTCGGAGGGCTGCTCCCAAAGAGCCTGCGCAGAGAAAGCCGACAGGCACAGCACCATGATGAGCGCGATACTGCAAACTTTAACCTTTTTGGTTTTCATAATAAAAACTCCTTTTATAAACTATTTTTAATTTTACTTCGTCTGATGGACGTCCGGAGAATCGCAGCTTTTGCGCACGTGCGTCAATGTTATGTTATCTTCGGTATCGTAAAGGCATTTCCGACTACATATTCTTTTTCATTTTCAGTATATTTTTTCCGTTATTGTATTCGTATGACACATCGTCCATCGTCTTTTTCACGAGGAACACGCCGAGTCCGCCTATCTTGCGCTCTTCAGCCGAAAGGGTTACGTCGGGATCTTCCTTTGCAAGCGGATCGTAAGGCACACCGTGGTCAACAAACGTTATAGTCACCGCAAGAGGCTGTTCTTCAACCTCTACTCGAACCGTGGCTTTACCTATTTCCGGAGCGTAGGCGTAATTCGCTATGTTGACAAAAATCTCTTCGACCGCAACGCCTATCTGCATCATCGTCTTTGCCGGGCAGCCGGTCTTTTCAAGATGCTCGTCAATGAAAAGCTGAACCTCGGAAAGATTTTCGGCAGACGCCTCGATCTCAAGCTCGCTCGTGTTGAAGAGCAGGGTATCTGTTTTTTCAACGAGTGATATTAGCTTTTCCTTCTGGAATTCGATTTCCGCACGGCCTTCCTCTGTCTCAAGCCCCTGACGGCGGATAGAGCGCCGGATCATGCGCATGTAGCCGATGATGCGCGCCTTGTTCTCAACCTCGGTGAGCTTCGTCTCGCTGCCTGTTCCGAGATAAGCCGCAAGAGATTTGTGCCAGAATGTTGAGCCCGTCTCAAAATCAAAGCCCTGGAACTTCTTTATTACTTCGTGATCCAGCTCCGAATACCCCATAAAGGAGTTGAACATAGACGCCAGTTCAAATATCGGATGACCGACTGCAAGCGTGTCCATATCTATGATAAGCACCTCATCGTTCTGAAGCACGATGTTTTTAGTGTGGTAATCTCCGTGTATCATGTGGTCGTCATGGGGTACGGCATTTACGAGCTCAAGCAGTTTTTTTGCCGTTTTCTCCGGCAGGTAGTCCTGCATAAACTTGGCCCACGAAACGACCGTCTCCTTCATATCCGGAAGCTTCCCGGCAGGCACTTCCGTTCCGTGTATCTTTTTGAGCATATTGACGTATTCCTTAACGCACCAATCCATTTTATCAGGCTCGTTCGCAAGAATTTTGGAAAATGAGCTTGCATTCAGAAGCTCAAATACCGAGCCGTAGCTCTCTCCTACCTTTACGACGTCATAAGATATAGCAGTGGGTATTCCGAGGACAAGCGCAATACGAGCCACTTCCCTTTCGTGCTGAATGTCGGCGAGAGCGTCTGCGTTTTTGTAAACCTTTACAACGTTGTCCTGGTCGATTCTGTATACCGTGCCGTTTGCGCCTCTGCCTATCTCCTCGCAGCCCTCAACCGAAACAACTCGGTACGCCTTTTCGACGTTCAGCATCTCGGTAAAGCCGGTCATGTCCAGAATTTCATAAACCTCGGAGCTTACGCCCGTAATACTCATATCGGGGTTGGACTTTTTCATGCGCAGCAGGACGCGCAGTCCGGCGCTGGATATGTATTCAAGTCCTGAAGCGTCAAGCACTACGGGAGATCCGCTCTTGCCCTCGAGCTGAGACAGCATATCCTTCTCCACTTGTGCGGCGTTGTTTGAGTCGATTCGTCCCGTAAGGACGATATTTACGCTTTCATTCTTATTCATCTGTTTTTTCTCCTTTATTATTTGACTTATACTCCATACAGAGCATGGTCAGATCGTCGAACTGCTCTGCGTCTTTCACAAAGCCGTCAACAGCCTTTCTCACATTTTTGAGCATTTTCTCCGGATCGGCCTCCGTATCTTCGTTCAGCGCAGCTATCATACTTCTGCGCCGAACATATTATTGCTTGCATCCGTCGCCTCGGGGACTCCGTCTGTGTACACAAACAGTTTTGAGCCCGGCTCCATCTGAATTTCATATTCCTTATACTTCATGCCTTTCATGCCGCCGATTACAAAGCCGTGCTTATCCTTATACAGCTCAAAATTGCCGCCGGCGTGACGCAAAGCGGGATACTCATGACCTGCGTTTGCCGCCGTGAGTTTTCCGGTCGATATCTCCAAGATACCGAGCCAGACCGTGACAAACATCTCCATACGGTTGTTTCCGCAGATAGCGGCGTTTGTGTCCTCCAAAATCCTTGCCGGAGATTTTCCCATCATGGCGTTGTTGGCAAGTATTATCTTAGACGCCATCATGAACAGTGCGGCAGGCACACCTTTTCCCGATACGTCTGCCATAACCATGCACAGGTGATCGTCGTCCACGAGGAAGAAGTCGTAGAAGTCGCCTCCGACCTCTCTTGCGGGATCCATTGTGGCATAGATATCAAACTCCGGCCGATCGGGAAATGCAGGGTAAATGTTCGGAAGCATTCCCTCCTGGATCTGAGTCGCCATGTTGAGCTCGGTGCTTACGCGCTCCTTTTCGGCAGTGATTTTGGTGAGGTTTTCGACGTAGTCGGAAAGATCACTCTCCATATCCGCCATTACAAGGCTAAGGTTTTCCAATTCATCACCGGTATGTATGTCAAGCGAGACAAAGTGATTTGTATCCATGACTCCGGACTTCTTATCCTTCACGTAGCTCTGAGCGGCGTCGGCAATTGCGTTTATCGGCTGCACAAGCTTTTTTTTCATGTGGCGGGTAAACAGATAAGCCATGAGGATCGTGACAAGTGTCATTGCTATCAGGTATTGCAAAAAGAAATTTTTGATACCGGCAACTACGTTTGACAGCGTAACGTCTGTGAGAACGAACGCAACGATTTCGCCGCTGTCATTTCGTATCGGAACACCTGCAGTACACATCCAGCCGTATTTATCGACCATGCCTATATCATATAGCTTTTCACTGTCGTCAGAATGAAGGAATGTATTGACTTCCCTCATCTCAACGCTCTCCCAATCACCCGGCATACACATATATTCGGGATCATCATCCGGATCCGCTATGTAAACTAATGAAGAGGTATCCTCGTCATACATTGCGAGATACAGGTCGTACACTTCGCTGCCCTCAAGGAATATGTCAAATAATGATATTGCAGTTTGATAAGCCGGCATTTCGGAGATCTCTGCAAATTTTTCCCTGTACTCGGGAGTTCCGGTTTCGGGAAGCTCATCTTCCGTCAGGCTTCTGTAAAGCTTCATCGTCTGCTCTGACATCGGAACAACATCCGCAACTCTTACCAGAGCCGCCGCCGCATTCCGGGAGAGCTGAAGCGACTCTACAACGTAACGTTCTATGCGCGCATACGTATATAAGCCCAGTCCGATAAGCAGAGCGACAAGACCGAGTATCACAGACCCTATAAGAGTGGTATGGAAAACCTTTGCGGCAAGAGAATAGTGCTTTCTCTCCGCCGCGCTCATTTCCCTTACTGATTTTTCCGGCATAACAAGCGTCCCTCCGTTTACTCGACGGTTAGAATTTCAGAGAATCCCGTGACCTCAAAAATTTCGCTTATGATTTCGCTTACGTTCGTTATCTTCATACCGCCCTTTTCCAACATTGTCTTCTGAGCAGAGAGCAGAACGCGCAGACCTGCCGAAGATATATACTCCAGCTTATCAAAGTCCAGCACAAGCTCGGCGACGCCGTCAATAGAGTCCTTCAGGGACTTTTCCAGCTCCGGAGCCGTAACTGTATCAAGTCTGCCCTCGAGAGCAAATGTCGCCTTTCCGTTTTCGATTGTTTTATTAATGTTCAGCATAATTATTTCTCCAAACTTTTATTTGATTGCTTCAGTTTATCTTTTTCTCAATGACCATTTCCACGTCTCTTCCCAAAATGCTGACCTTTACGTCGTCAGCTATGTGGGATATCACGGATTTCTCAAGCTCATCCCAAGCCTCAGCCGCACCCTTGCGGTTCTGCTCCATGCCCTTTTGGATCTGCCTTTCATAAGCGCGCATCGACCATGATATATCAGCATATATGTTCGGCGAATCAATGCCTGAAACGTCTATAATCAAGGGGAAGTCCTCAAGCGGCTCAAAGAATGTGCGTATCTTTCCCATAAAGCCCCTTGCGGCCTCGTTCTTGCCGCTCGAAGAGGCGGAGATAAGCTGCTCTCGCTGCTCTGCACTCATATTTGTGTCTACCTGAAGGTGAAGCTTGAACAAGTCCTGATCATCTTCTATCCAGAATTTACCCTCCACCTCTCCGGCAATAGAGCGCATCATTCCCATTGCCTCTTCGGTCAAAAGACGAAGATGAAGCGCATCCTTGTGTGAAAGATTTTTAAATGACGCTACCTTTTCGACCTGTTCAAGAACTTCTTCCATATTTGTTTCGCTGTTTGTAACTGTGATTACGTCTGATTTCATTTTTTGTTCCTCCGTTTATTCAATGGTCAGAATGTCCGAAAATCCGGTGACCTCAAAAATCTCGCTTATGATTTCGCTTACGTTCGTTATCTTCATACCGCCCTTTTCCGACATTGTCTTCTGAGCAGAGAGCAGAACGCGCAGACCTGCCGAAGAAATATACTCCAGCTTATCAAAGTCCAGCACAAGCTCGTCAATGCCGTCAAGAGAGTCCTTCAGCGCCTTTTCCAGCTCCGGAGCCGTGACGGTGTCAAGTCTGCCCTCCAGAGCAAAAGACGCTTTTCCGTTTTCAATCGTTTTGCTGACGTTCAACATAATTCTTTCTCCTTTAATGCAATTTTTTTATTTTCACTGAAATTTTATATTTTATTTGCAGTCTGTGAGGCGTTTTGTGCTTTTCTGCCAGACGCTTTCTTAAGAAATACAGCGTAAAGCGCAAACAGCACAGCCGCAAACGCAGCTCCGACGGGATATCCTATTTTGTAACTCAAGCCGAAGCCCTCTGACGCCATGAGAATATACGTCAAGAACTGCCTTGCCGCAAACCGGCGGGAATATTCCCGTACTTCAAACAACGCTTTGCGCTGTTTTGTCCGGGTATTTCGCCGCATCTGCCGTCTTTATTGTTCCGAAAAGCGTTCCGTAGTTGCCGCCTCTGTCGTCGCTTGCGCCGCTACGGGCAAAGGCAAGCATGGTCACAAACAGCAAATCTATATTCCGCTCTCTCGTCCAAATGCGATAATAGCCTTGCACGGGTACAAGATTTCCCATCTTTCCCTTCGTCTCGGCGTCCTCTTCGTGAACATGCACGCCCGACGACTGTACCCTTGCTATCTCCTCGCCGTCCCTCAAAATGCGGTAATTTATTCCTATCTAACTTTATATGGTTTTGTTAAAGTACCTTTACCACTCTTATATAATACATTACTATTTAAATGAACTACTGGTCTAGCTAAAGCATAGTTAGATGCATAATCTTTTGTAACCATACCATTTGTTTTTACTTCAAATACATCATATGTATTATCACTACTAGCTGTCATTAACCACCAATCTGATTTAATTACTAAATAGTTATAATTCTTACAAGATTTAGTATCAGCAGATTTACAATTAGGGTCAAGACTTGCATATAAATAATCAGATAAAGTTAATAGACCCATCTTTTGATCTTTTATAGTTTGTTTACACTCATCAGTATTTTTATTATCCTCACTCTTAGGTGATTTTTTACCAACACATAAATTATATGAAACTAACTTAGTTTTATCTTTCTTAGATAAAATATCTTGACTTAAATTCTTATCAGGATTTGTATA
>CAJOMW010000140.1 GCA_905235695.1 uncultured Clostridia bacterium
GCAAAATCAACGTCTCTTGACGTTATATCCTCGACCATTTTCTTGTTGTCGCCAGCCATATTTTCCTCCAAATTAACGTCCTTTGCGGACTTCATTATTTTTCTTTTATCCGAGCAGCTTTTCAAAAGCGGCCTTGTATATCTTTATCTTGTTTTCCGAACCATCTTTGGTCTCATCGGAAACGAGGTAGTAGAGCTTTATCTTCGGCTCTGTACCCGAAGGCCTTATCACCACCGAGTCGCCGTTTGAAAGGGTGTAGAACAGCACGTTTGATTTCGGAAGTCCCGTCGGCTCGGTTCTGCCGTCCGAGTAGGTGACTTTTTCGGTCTTGTAGTCCGCAACGCACTCTACCGGTATTCCTGCTATTTCTTCGGGCGGATTTTTCCTGAGTCCGTCCATGAGCGACGCCATTCTCTCAAGGCCGTCCATGCCGGGAAGCATTATAGTTCCTATTTGCTCGGCATAGTAGCCGTATTCCTCAAATATGCCGTTCAGAACGTCATACAGGTTCTTGCCCTGCTCTGCATAGTACGCCGCCATTTCGGTTATGAGAAGCGATGCGCATACGGCGTCCTTATCCCTTGCGTATGTGCCGGAGAGATAGCCGTAGCTCTCCTCAAATCCGAATATATACGTGTGTTCGCCGCTCGCTTCGTATTCCTTTATCTTTTCGCCGATAAACTTGAATCCAGTAAGTACGTTTACGAGCGCCACGCCGTTCTTTTTGCAAATCTCATCGGCAAGCTTTGTGCTTACTATCGACTTTACCACGCAGGCGTTTGCCGGGAGCTTTCCCTCTTTCTTTCTCGCCTCAATGATGTAGCTGATAAGCATAACGCCTATCTGATTTCCGGTAAGAGGTATAAACTCTCCGTCCTTCGAGCGCACTATAACTCCGACTCTGTCAGTGTCAGGGTCTGTACCTATCAAAAGATCGCAGTTTTCCTTCTTCGCAATGTCTATCGCAAGGTAAAAGCCTTCCTTGTCCTCGGGGTTCGGGCTCTTGACGGTCGGGAAACGTCCGTCCGGCACCATCTGTTCGGGCACGCAGTAGAGATTCTTCACGCCTGCGCGTCTCAGAACCTCCGGGACGAGTACCCTGCCCGCACCGTGGAACGGTGTGTATACCACCTTGAAATTCTCTGCGACCTCGGGTATCACGCCCGGTCTTATCCTCTCGGCGAGTACCGCATTTATATACTCTTCGTCGACTTCCCTGCCTATTATCTCGATTATTCCGCTCTTTACTCCGTCTTCAAACGGCGCTCTCTTTGCTCCCGTAAAAATATCGACTTTTCCTATCTCGCTCGATACTATGTCAGCCTGTTCGGGAGAAATCTGCGCTCCGTCCTCCCAGTAAGCCTTGTAGCCGTTGTAAATGCTCGGGTTGTGGGAGGCGGTGATGTTTATTCCGGCGATTGCTCCGAGATGTCTGAGAGCAAAAGAGAGCTCCGGAGTCGGGCGCTCCGCATCAAAGACATACACCTTTATGCCATTTGCCGAAAGAACCTCCGCCGACACCTTTGAAAATACGTCGGACTTTATTCTCGTATCTGTCGCTATTACTACGCCCCTATTCTCTCCGCCGCTCTTCTTTACCAGCTCGGAAAGTCCCTGCGTCGCCTGTGCAACGGTGTACACATTCATGCCGTTTATTCCGGCTCTTATTATTCCTCTGAGCCCTGCGGTACCGAATGCGAGTGGGAACGAGAAGCGCTCCTTGATTTCGGCTTCGTTGTCCTTTATGTCTTCAAGCTCTTTTCTGAGCTCGCCGTCAAGTCCCTCAAAGGTCAACCATTTTTTGTATTCGGACGTATAATCAGACATTGCTATCTTTCCTTTCGATGTTAAAACCGTGTTTAAACACATATTTACATTGTAGTATACCATAAACAAAATGTTTTTACAAGCGTTTTTTGCACTTTTTGAGGGCAAAAACGGCAATTCCGCCAAAAAAACGCAAAAATAAAGCAGTATTGCAAAGTTTTACAGAAATTTTAAATATAATAATATAACAATTCACCAAATTCTTTTGCCTCAGCATTAAAATATAATTTGTTTGATTTATTAAATCATTTTTATTACAAAAAGCAGTTCGGGCGTCTCAATTCGTTAGTTTTTCGGCGGATGGCGTTTGAGAAAGGTACGGTCAAAAAATATGGCAAAAAAGACATTCAGGAGAATAGGCGTACTCACCTCCGGCGGAGACGCACCGGGCATGAACGCAGCAATAAGGGCGGTCGTCCGCAGCGCCGTTGCCAAAGACATTGAGGTAATGGGCATATACTGCGGCTATAAGGGGCTTCTCGAAAACGACATGAAGCTGCTCACCGCACGCGACGTTTCAAATATCATAAATCACGGCGGCACGATGCTGTACTCAGACAGATGCGAAGAATTCAAGACCAAGGAAGGACTTGAGCTTGCAGCCGAAAACTGCCGCAAGAACGGCATAGACGGCATAGTCACCATAGGCGGCGACGGGACCTTCCGCGGAGCGACCGACCTCTCGAGGCTCGGAGTGCCCTGCATAGGCATACCCGGGACCATTGACAACGACATATCTGCAACCGAATACACCATCGGCTACGATACGGCAAAAAACACCGTAATAGAAATGGTAGACAGACTCCGCGACACCTGCGAATCTCACGCAAGATGCAGTGTTGTGGAAGTAATGGGACGAAACGCCGGATACATTGCACTTGACTGCGGCATTGCGGTAGGCGCCGTCGGCATTGCGATAAAAGAGATACCCTTTGACAAGGGCGAGCTTCTCGAGCGCATGGCCATGCTCCACGGCAACGGGAAGCGCAACTTTATCGTAGTAGCATCCGAAGGGCTGGGAGCTAACTACACAGAGGAGCTTGCAGTTGAGATAGAGGAAAAGACCAAAATAACCACGCGTTTTGCAAGGCTTGCGCACGTTCAGAGAGGCGGATGTCCGACCTGCGATGACAGAGTAATAGCAACGCTCATGGGCGACAGAGCGGTTGAGCTTCTGCTTGACGGAAAGTACAACCTCGTAGTCTGCTACAACAAGGCGGACGTAACCGAGGTAGAGATGGAATACGCATTCATGCTTGACAGAATAGTAAAGGGCAAGGCGACAGACGAAGAAATTGCGGCGTTAGACGCAAAGACACGTGAGAAGATGTTTGCGCAGTCTTCTGCAATAAAGGCAAATATGCAGAAGATGTACGAGGTTGCCAAGATAATGTCGGTCTGATAAAA
>CAJOMW010000141.1 GCA_905235695.1 uncultured Clostridia bacterium
CAGATATTTACGCAAAATCCTCTATACCCCTGCTGCCAATCAAATAAAAAAGATACTTCCGCAGTCGTACAGAGGCTCATCGGACAGAGAAATAACTTCTACATTTCTTTCGCCGCAAAATTCGTATATTTTTTTCCACTCTGTGTGAGTTTTTAAATCTCCGATGAAATATAAAAACTTATTTTTGTTTTCATCAGTATAATTTCCGCTTGCTCCGCCGATAAATCCGTTGCCGTAGCCGCCGAGCTTTACCTCGTGATTCTTCAGCAGCAATACGTCTATTCCTTCTTTTGCACACGCTTTTGCTATGCCGTTATCCTCTGTTATAATGGAATTGTCGTCAACAACGCATGTATTGCACTTCGCATAGCCTTGTTTTACGTCAATTTTCATGTAATGCATTTTTTCCGCTGTTTCCAAAAGGCGCGGCGAAGCTGCTCTGTAATTCCCTATCAGTGCATTTCCGCATTTTGCAAAATTCAGTGCGCAGTCGTCCGGATATCTCACGTCACTTGACGTCTCATAAGCACATTCAATACTTAAACTTGTATTTTCGGAAAAATCGAACAAATGTTTAGATAAAGCGTCGTATGCGGATTTTTCTGCAATAATACCGTTTTCATATACGAATATAAATACGTCGGGATGTGCCGAAACAGGCTCGTCGTAGTGTGGATTTTTGCTTATATTTATAAGCTCAAACCCTTGATTTTGCAGACTTTTACGACATTTTTCGGACATCCTGCAGTCAATTATCGCCCTTTTCATTTATCCGAATATTTTAAGCGTCTCAAAAAGACTTTTTACGGGTATTATCTTAGCGCCGGAGGCTATTTTATCTATCTGCTTCTTGGCTCGCTCGTAATTTCTGTGAGGTATTATGATGGTATCAAAGCCGAGCCGGACACACTCTCTTATACGGTGTTCGATACCGGCAATAGCCCTGCATTCTCCGGCAAGTCCGACCTCCCCCATCGCAACGAGCTTATCGTCTATCGGAATATCCTTGTAGCCCGATATAAGCGCAAGGCAGGCAGGAAGGTCTGTTGAAGGATCGTCAACGGTGAGTCCGCCAACGACGTTCATATATATGTCGCTGTTCCCGAGCCGTATGCCCATTCGCTTTTCGAGCACTGCGGCAAGAAGCGTGAGCCTATTGTAGTTGAAGCCGGTGGACGTTCTTCTCGGTGCCGGGAAAACGCTTGTGGTAACAAGTGCCTGTATTTCGGCAAGGATGGGGCGTGTTCCCTCCATTGCGCACATGGTGCAGTTTCCGGAAACGTTTGTCGGGCGCTGTGACAGCAGATATTCCGAAGGATTTTCAACTTCGCAAAGCCCTTCTGCGTCCATTTCAAATATTCCTATTTCATTGGTTGAGCCAAATCTGTTCTTTACCGCACGGAGCATCCTGTAGGCGTACTGCTTGTCCCCGTCGAAATATAAAACGGTGTCCACCATGTGCTCGAGCACCTTAGGACCTGCTATTCCCCCGTCTTTATTGACGTGACCGACTATAATTACGGAAATTCCTTCGGTTTTCGCTGTTTTTATCAGCTTTGCGGCTGTATTTCTCACCTGTGTTACACTGCCGCCGGCGGTAGATGAAGAGGAATAGTCCGTCATTGTCTGGATAGAGTCTATTATAACTACGTCGGGCTGTACGGCCGATATTTCAGATACGACTTCGTTGATATCCGTTTCAGTGTAAAGCAGTATGTTTCCGTTGTCTATTCCGAGCCTCTTTGCACGGAGCTTTATCTGCGACGGAGATTCTTCTCCGGAAACGTAAAGCAGCTTGAAAGAGTCGCTCAGAACGCCGCAAATTTGAAGGAGGAGCGTTGATTTTCCTATTCCCGGCTCGCCTGCCAGAAGCGTAACCGAGCCTTTTACTATTCCGCCGCCGAGAACTCTGTCGAACTCCCCTATTCCCGTCTTTCGGCGCGGCTCCTCAACTATGTCTATGCTGTTTATCGGAAATGAGAGCGCATTTTCACGCTTTGGCGCAGAATAAGATCTCAGCGATGATTTTGCGGTCGTCACCTCTGCTTCCTGCTCCTCAAGCGTATTCCATTCGCCGCAGGACGGACACCTTCCAAACCATTTTGACGTTACGTTTCCGCACTCTGTGCAGACAAATTCCGTTTTAGACTTCATTGCTTTTTTCTCCGTTTTGCTGTAAAAATTCAAGTGTTGAAATAAAGGTCACAAAAGCTAATTTCTTTTGATATTCCGTATCAGAGAGCATTTTTGCCTCCTCCGGATTGGACAAAAATCCACATTCTATAAGCACCGCCGGCACCTTCAGCGATTTCAGCACCCTTATATTGCCGTCGGCCTTCTTTGTTTCTCGTCCGTTTGAGGGATCAATGTACGTTTTCACATTTGATTGTATAATTGACGCAAGATTTGAGCTATTTGCGTCGTTCGGCGAATAGTATACCTGCAGTCCCCTGTATTTCGGTATTTCAAACTTATTCTGATGTACGCTAATAAAAATCGCATTTTCATACGACGACGCTATCTTTATTCTGTTGCTTATATCGTGATATTTCTTTCTGTTTTCCTGCCCTGCTTCATACAGCAGTCTGTCGTCACTGCGAGTCATTACGGTATCGTACGACGTCATTGAAAGATATGCGGCGAGGTTCTTTGATACGGCGAGATTTATCTCCTTTTCGGTTACTCCGTTTGCTTCTGCACCGCCGTCTTCGCCTCCGTGACCGGGGTCGATGACGATGACGGTCGGAAAACTTGCCTCAAGGCTTACACCCTTGTATTCTGCACTCCTGTGCGTCATAAATCCGCTCAGCGAAAACAAAAGCACAATAAGCGTGATAAGCGCCATAATAATAATGAATTTAAACGCCCTCGCTACGTAATTATTCATATACCCGCCCTACTCCAATGAATTTCAATGCTATTATATTTGGAAAGGACGAAAAATAGAATTATTATTTCTTCTTTTTCTTTTCGGAGGTGTTTATAGATACCGTACCGGTAAAGCCGAGATAATATATCAGTCCTATAATGAGCGGAATGATCAGGAAGAAAATGAGCTGAAATATTGCGTAGTCGCTCATGTTCTGTATATACTGCGGCGCACTGCTCACTCTCGTGAGAGTATCTACGGAATACTCAAATTTTGAAAGACCTATGTCTATTCCGAGT
>CAJOMW010000142.1 GCA_905235695.1 uncultured Clostridia bacterium
ATTTGCGATTTGCTGAAAATTTATCTTGAGAACGAAGGATATGAGACAGTCACCGCATACGACGGTATCAAGGCGCTATCCGCTTTTAAAATATACGAGCCGGATCTCGTGCTTCTCGACATAATGATGCCTCGTAAGGACGGCTGGCAGGTGTGCAGAGAGATAAGAGAGATGTCGTCAAAGCCTATAATCATGGTAACGGCAAAGAGCGAGGTCTTTGATAAGGTGCTCGGACTTGAGCTTGGCGCAGACGACTTTATCACAAAGCCCTTTGACATGAAGGAAGTGTCAGCGAGGGTTAAGGCAGTGCTTCGCCGCTATTCGGGACACGACAGTGACGACAGTGAGGTAATAAAGTTTGACAACCTGGAGATAAGCCTTCAGAAATACGAGCTGAAGCTCGCCGGAAAGCCGGTTGACATTCCGCCCAAAGAGCTTGAGCTTCTGTACTTCCTTACCTCAAATTACAACAGAGTATTCACGCGCGACCAGCTTCTCGACAAGGTATGGGGATTTGACTACCTCGGCGATTCGAGAACGGTAGACGTTCACGTAAAGAGACTGCGCGAAAAGCTCGAAGGCGTTTCGGACAAGTGGACAATAAAGACGGTCTGGGGCGTGGGATACAAGTTTGAACTGCTTCAGCAGTAATAGTTAAAAAATTCGGAGGACTTCAAAAGTCCTCCTTTTTTATCGCTATTTTTCCTCTGCCGCTTCGGCAAAATCGGTTTCTTTGCGTTTTCCGCCTCTCAGAACGAAAAACAGCCCGACGACTATCGTCAGATAGAACGTGATAACTCTCCACAGCACGAGTGCGAGCCCAACCTGTCCATCAAGCGGAAAGAACCGGCTGAAGAAGATGAAGAACGCACCCTCTGCGCCGAGTCCTGCTCCGGGAATCGGGATAAACGCCGATATCATCATTACGAACGACTGTGCGGCGATTATCGTAATAAAGCCGGTATCGCTTATGCCGAAAGCTCTGTATATTGCGTATGACACAGACATATAGGCTATGAGCTGCAATATGGAAAGGACAAACGAATATATAAGCACCGTGACGTTTTTGATTGTCTCTCTGAAGCAGTCGCGGAACTTTTGTATCTCCGCGTCGAAATACTCTATCTTCTCTTCGGGCTTTTTCAGAATGTGCATTTTGCTGAGCAGATTTATGAGCCACCTGTAAAACCTTCTCGAAGTGTTGGGAAACAGCGCAAATCCGACGAGCACCGCCATTACGGCAAGGTTTATCAAAAATCCGATTATGACTATAAAAACAAAGCTGTTTACCGTCTGTCTGAAATAGTCGAGCCTGAGTATCAGCATCGCCGCAGATACGATTACCAGCGAAGCCTGATATACTATGAACTTCGCAAGCAGTCCGTTCAGCGCAACTCCGAGCCTTACGCCCTGTTTTACGAGCGCATTTGCCTGAAACGGCTGTCCGCCGGATGCAAACGGGGTTATGCAGTTGAAAAACTGTCCGCCCATTGACACCCTGAACGTGCCGGAAAATTTAATATCCTTGTGCAAAGGACGAATCATGACGTGCAGTATCGCGGCTTCAAGCAGCCAGTATACCACCATGAACAACACCGCCGCCGCTATCCATCGGAAATCGAGCGTGCGCCAATTCTTGGCGAGATTTTCCGCATCTGTCGAGAAGAACACGAAGCTTCCGACTATGAGACCGCTTATTATGCATATAAGGATGTTGAGCTTGTACGATTTTTTCAACTGCTTTTCACGCCCTTACCTGAGGAATGTTTTTTCTTTCCGGGCTGCTTATCGAGACCGTCGTAGAACTCCTCCCACATCTTTGCAACATTCTCGGCAGAGTAATACTCGCTGCCGAAAGCGGACTTTGCGCTCATCTCCCGGTAGTACGCCTCGTCCTCGCACAGCTTTTTTATCTGCGCGTCAAATTCTTCGTTATCCCTGCAAAGAACGCAGTAGTCCGACACTATGCCGTGATACTCCTCAAGGTCTCTGACAACTATCGGAAGGTGGCAGCTGAGCGCCTCGAGTATCGTGACGGGAAACAGCTCCGCAAACGACGGCAAAAAGAGCATGTCCGCCGCATTGTAGTAATCGTTCATCTCTTCGCGGTCGATAATTCCGGTAAATCTGACGTTCTCCGGAGGCTCGTCTACCATCTTCTTAATATTCTCGTATCCGTCGCTCATCTTGCCGAAGGAAAATCCGCCGATCCACATAAACAGCTTGTCGGGATTTCTCTTTGCCACCTCAACGAAATCCTCAACGCCTTTTCTTATCTGGAGCTGACCGACGCCTATTACCGTCTTTTTGCCTTCGGGAATATCGTATTTTTTACGGAGAGCTTTTTTCTCCTCATCGCTCTTTCTGAAAAAGCTTTCCACCGAAACGCAGTTCGGGATATACGTTATCTTGTCGCGGTCAATGCCGCTGGATACGAGCTGGTCGATAAAGTGCGGATTTACTACCACGATGTGATCCATCGCGTCGTAAAATTTCATCATGTACCAGTAAAACGGATTCTTTGCTATCTTCCAAAGATGAAGGCTCTCGTCTATTGTCTGTGGAAGGAAGTGTACAAAGCCCACCGTCACGCCGTTCTTCTTTGCGATGGGAAGGGTGAGGTAAAACTCGGTATTTATGGTATGATAGTGGTATATGTCCGCCTTTGCAAGCGAATTTTTTCTTATTATGTATTTATCCGAACAATAATCATTCAAAAGCCTTATGAGCTCTTCATATACGGAGAGGACACCGTGTCCTTTGGTCATATCGGCTCTTGACATCATGGCTATTGTCTTTGCTTTTGGAGAGGTATTCTTTTCGGTCAAAATATCACCAGCTTCTCCCTTTCATAGTCATTATTGTTTTCAACCGTGCACAGACATTATAACACAGCCTGCCGAAAATTGCAACCGTATTTTTTTGCACTCTTCATGACACCCTGTTAATGCGCCGGACCTCTGACTTATGCTCTTGGCGGTACGGAAGCGCCGCCTTTAATGTTCTTTTTCTGTTACCCTGCTGAGCGCAAATAAGCCTTCCCCTCCGAGGGGAAGGTGGGCGGCGAAGCCGCTCGGATGAGGTGTAGGCGCAGATATAATACTATTGTTCCACTTTGCCTAATGCGCTGCTTTTTATGTTCTTTTTATGCTAAGCGCTGGTGCAGCTACCAAAGCGCCTTCTGGCACTTTGGGGATACGCGTTATGTACTTTTCTTGAAAAAGAAAAGTACCAAAAGATTTTTTACCTTCCCTCTTGCGGGAAGGTAAAATCTAAGGACGCTGCGTCGGCACATTACGGGTTCCGAGCCTTCGGCTCTCCACAGATGTGCCGACGGTGCCATGCCCGGTTTCACTGCCCTTACAATGGGCTACATCAATATGGCGGCTGTAGTGCCTCAACACGCCTTCAACGGGGCTATATATATTTTTTTATATTGGTGATACCCATTGCTTCACATATAATTAGTGGGTTGCTGTGGTAAAGATTGCTTTGCGGCTCTTTTAAAAGCCGTTATTAAAAGAACGACT
>CAJOMW010000143.1 GCA_905235695.1 uncultured Clostridia bacterium
CCCTCTCTTTGTTCTTGCTTTCTCTCGAGAGAGAAAGCAAGAGTGCTTTTTGGTTCTTTTTGCACGAGCAAAAAGAACGTCCCGTATCCCCAAAGTGCCTACGGCACTTTGGATACCGCACCTGCGCTTAGCAGTAAAACAGCAAATGAGTATCAAAAGCTGCGCCCAAATCAAAAAAAAGAACCCAGCTTAGGATATCAGCCAATGAAAAAATTTACCCACTCCCCCACATTATTCCCATTTTTTTGAAAAATAATCATAAAAGCCGCAAATTTCCATAACCGTATTCACTCTGAATCTTGACTAAACAGTTAAGTAGTGCTATAATGTGTAAAAGAAAAGGATAAAATGGATTTTTTTTTGTGATTTCCGAAAGGAAAGTGAAATATGTTTGAGCTTCTGACCGTGGCAAAGGACTTTCTCAGCCAGGCAAATATACGGAGCGACGGCACTCTCTGCGACTTTACCATGGGAAACGGACACGATACGCTGTATCTGTGCTCTCTCGTGCCGCAGGGAAAAGTCTTCGCCTTCGACGTCCAGGAGGACGCAATAAAGAATACGGCCGAAAGACTGCGCGAGCACGGCGTCACAAACGCCACTCTCATTCTCGACAGCCACGCAAACGCCGCAAAATACATAGATACCGAGATTGAGGCAGGTATGTTCAACCTCGGATACCGCCCCGGCGGAGACAAATCCGTGCACACCATGCACGACAGCACCCTGAAAGCCGTGCGGGACGCAATAAATATGCTGAAAAAAGGCGGCGTTCTCGTGATATCGGTGTACCCCGGTCACGAAGAAGGGCAAAGAGAAGGGGAAATGCTCCTTGAAATGCTCNNAAAAAGCTCTACTGCGTAACACACTTTCACCTTGTAAACTCACCGGACGCCCCGTTTATAATAGCGGTCGAAAAATATGACAAATAAGCTGTTTTTCTGAAAGGAACGGTATCATCATGCAAAATATCAAAAATTTTCTCATAGCTTTCGGCGTTGGAATAATAATGTTCGGCATACTCGCCATAATCATAACCCAGACCGTCAAAACGGACACCACAGATAAAAACGACCGTGAGACATCCGCAACACCCGTCGGAGAAGACGGCGAGATTTCGGATGACGGAAACGAGCTCCCCTATTCGGGAGGAAGAACGTTTACGGCCGTCGTCGGCGGTTACGACTCTGACTCCGGCGAGCTTGACGGCCTCGTATTCATAAAGGCTGACAAGGAACATAAACGCTTCGTGATTGCCGCCATACCAACGTCCAGCAGCGTCACCGTGACCAGCACCGATCCCGCAAGCGGCAACTCCGTCAAGACAAACGTGCGCATAAAGGACTTTCCACGGCTCTTCCGCGACTCCGAGAAAGACACTAAAATAGTCGACACCGTTCATGCGATAACCGGTATGAAAATAGACTACTACGCCTTTTTCACCACAAGCGCCGCCATGAGCCTGTTCGATAAGACCGGAGGTCTCTACTACACGGTTCCTCAGAACATGGTCTACGTCGGAAACGGCACAGAAGAAAATCCCGAAATCAACCTCTCCGCCGGCGGACAGGTGCTCTCGTCAAAACAGATAATACAGCTCCTCAGATTTGCCTCATACACCACAGACGAGCGCAAAAACGATGCGAGACGCGCACAGGTTCACGCCGACTTCATGTCCGAGGCGCTCATTCAGATACTCAAGAAGAGCTCCGGCGAGCTTTCCAACGGCATTGTAGATATACTCGCCGCCTGCGAGACAAACTTCTCCGTCTCTGACTTCAAGAACAACTACGATATCATCTCCTGCTTTGAAGAATATAAGAAAAACAGCGTCATAACGTCCGTAGAGCTGTCCGATCCGCTTGAGTATACGTACACTCAAAAGTTTTTTGAAAACTACAAATAATAATTTTTTCTGATTCCAGGCAGCCTCTATGAGGCTGCTTTTTTTATGCCGTTCGGGGAATAAATCCGGCTTTTTGTGAATATATTTTCTTGAGAAATATATGACGTCAGGATGATGAACATGGTATACACAAAAATAAAGATGAGTGCGGACGAAGAAAAGGCCGTCACCTCCGAAAAGAGGCCGCAGGGGACAAGCGGCGTCAGAATATTTTCAAAAAGTGCCGGCGAGCCGGCAAAAAGCGCCGCTTACCTTTCATTCACCGCCCCGAAATCGGAAAAAAATAACGAAAGAGGGAATAAATCCGAAAAAGCGGCGGAAAATATACTTGAAGGCGCTTCGGATATGAAAGGATCGTATGAATACGAAGATGATTTTTCCTGCGGTCCCGAGATAGTCATAACCGAAAAAGGCGATTTTCAGCCGGACGTGAAAAGGTCCCGGCACGCTGTATTCCCGGCAAATACGGCCGTATGCGTCATAGCTCTGTGTCTCATATCCTTCATTCTCGGATGCAGCATGACAGACAGCCGCCTTTGCCGCGCGATGATAAGTCTTTCTGCGGCTTCATACGGGTATCTGCCGGATGGAGCGGATATAATATCCCTGCCGCCGTCCGCCGCTTCAAAAGAAAATGCGCCTACTCTGTATCAGCGCTTTTCAGAAGAGGAGTCGGAGAGTGACAAGGATGCGCCCTTTGAGTTCTTAGGCGAAGACCGCGGATATATAGAAAGAGCCGAAAATACAGGCAGTGTGTCGTCCCTTGAAATAGAAAGTTCGCAAGATGCGGATATACAGACGGACGGCATGAGCACAGGCAGGATAGGCTCGGACGGAGAGGTACTCTATCCGATTATTTCGCGCGATCTTCACGCATCCGACGTACTCGCTCTGTCAAACGAGACGAAATATTCGCCCGACACCTACTCGCTTCTGCAAAGCACTCCTGCGGCACTGCGGGACGTGGTCATAGATCCGTCTGAGCCGCTCGTGCTGATAATCCACACCCACGGGACGGAGTGCTATACCGAGTCGCCGTACGATGGCTTTTACAGTGCGTCGGAGCAGGTGCGGAGCGAGGACACGGACAGAAACGTAGTGAGCATAGGCGAAGAGATAGCAAAAGTGCTCGGCGACTTCGGCATACCTGCCGTTCACAGCACAAAGATGTGTGATGCTGATTCCTTCATACGCGCATATTCAACGTCATACAAAGAAGCGAGCCGGTATCTTGAGGAGTACCCGTCGATAAAATTCGTCATCGACCTGCACCGGGATGCGATATCCTCCGCCGACGGCACGCAGACCAAGCCGTTTACCTCCATAAACGGCGAGGACAGTGCGCAGCTGATGTTTGTAGTCGGCACGGACGAATCGGGGAACAATCACCCGTCCTGGCGTGACAATCTCTCCCTCGCTCTCACCCTTCAAAGCGAAATATCCGAAGACTATCCCACGCTGTTCAGGCGCATAAATCTACGCTCCGCCAGCTTCAATCAGCAGCTGTCGAGCGGATATATCCTTCTCGAATGCGGTTCCTTTGCAAACACGCACGAGGAGGCGAAAAACGCCGCAAGAATGTTCGCCACGGGGATGGCAAAGGCGCTCATGAAGGACAGAGGGTAGTGGAAAGTTGAAAATGGAAAGTTGAAAGTTAAGGAAAAAAGCCTGCGGCTTTTAATAATTCATAATGCATAATGCATAATTGATGGCACCCCACTGAAAAACGAGAAGTTTTTGGTGTTATCGACACCAATAAATCATACATAGCCCCATTGAGGGCGTGTTGAGACTTGGCATGGCACCGCCGAAAAAGAAGCAGAAAGCAGCGCATACCACTTGCAAAAGAAATAAAGTACCACTGCACAAGCCTCATCAAAACCGCGCCTTCACCGCAGTCTCGTGACCGCAAAGCTTGCCATGGCGCGGAAACGAGCAACATTCCCTATATGAGCAACTCCACCGAAGAATTTTGAGGCACTACAGCCGCCATATTGATGTAGCCCGTTGTAAGGGCAGTAAACTAAGGCATGGCACCGTCAGAGAAAAATCGCAGATTTTTCTCTTGGCATCATGTGGAGAGCCG
>CAJOMW010000144.1 GCA_905235695.1 uncultured Clostridia bacterium
GAAGCAAGTATGCCTATAAATCTCGAGGAGGTGAAGTTTTCGGGGCATATATCGGCGTCTCCGAAAACTCGGCTGAGCCCGGCAATGTCGCCTAAGTTCGCTATGCGCTTTATCGCATATCTCACGCTTCTCTCAACGCTCGCCGCACTCACTCCATAGATCTTTGCGGCATTGAGATATATATTTTTGAGCGGCAGAGGATATTTTGAGGACAGGACGAAAAATACGCAGTCGCATATATAGGAAAAGCCGTCGTGCTTTGCTGTAAGTCCGATACCCATCAGCGTGTTCGCACAGCAGTTGTATATTTCGCTCTCCGAAACTCTGCATGACTTTACAGCCTTTGCCGGGGCAGGAGCCGTTACTACCGCTCCGCTTCTCTCTGCAAAGCCGTATTCGTACTCGCCGCCCATGCGTGACAGCTCATATTCGGCGTTTATCCGGGCCGTTTCTCTGCCCTTACTCGAGACGGTGTGAGGGGCTTTGAAGTAAATTTCAACGTAATTCATAGTCATCTTTATGTAAAGAGCGGCGCAGATGTTCTCCGTGCCGCAGCTTTTTAATATTCCTTTACAGGCTCGGCGCCCTTCTCAACAACGTCCTTCGTGATGACGACCTTTTTTAGCTTCTTGTCGTCGGGGAGGGAATACATGAGATGCGTCATTATGCCTTCGGTTATGGCTCTGAGACCTCTCGCACCGGTGTTTCTCTGCTCTGCGAGAAGTGCGATGGCCTTCAGCGCCTCGTCCTCAAATTCGAGCTCTACTCCGTCCATCGAAAACAGCTTCTGATACTGCTTTATAAGGGCGTTCTTAGGCTCGGTGAGTATTCTTACCAGCGCATCGGAATCGAGGGGCGTAAGCGCCGTTATGAGCGGTATTCTGCCTACAAGCTCGGGTATAAGACCGTATTTAACAAGGTCGTGCGCCTCGATTGACTGCAATATGTCGCTCCTGCGCTTTTCCGCCTTTGTGAGCACCTCCGCGCCAAAGCCGAGTCCCTGGCTTCCTTTGCGGTTTTCGATTATCTCTTCCATACCGTCAAAGGCGCCGCCGCAGATAAACAGAATGTTCTCCGTGTTTATCTGTATAAATTCCTGGTTCGGGTGCTTTCTGCCGCCCTGGGGAGGAACGTTTGATATCGTGCCCTCAAGAATCTTCAGAAGCGCCTGCTGAACGCCTTCGCCCGAAACGTCGCGCGTTATTGAGCGGTTTTCACTGCGGCGGGATATCTTGTCTATCTCGTCTATATAGACTATGCCCTTTTCGGCGAGAGCTATATTGTAGTCGGCCGCCTGTATAAGGCGAAGGAGGATGTTTTCGACGTCCTCTCCGACATAACCTGCCTCGGTAAGGGTAGTGGCGTCCGCAATGGCAAACGGGACTTTCAGGAGCTTTGCGAGAGTCTGTGCGAGCATGGTCTTTCCGACGCCCGTTGGACCTATCAGCAGAACGTTGCTCTTCTGCAGCTCGACGTCGTCCTCTGTGTCCTTCTGGAGTATCCTCTTGTAGTGGTTGTATACAGCAACAGACAGCGTTATCTTGGCGTTTTCCTGCCCTATGACGTACTTGTCGAGCATCTCCTTCATCTCCGAGGGCTTCGGAAGGGTTTTCAGCGAGAGCGATTCGCCTTCGCTCTTAAGAAGACCGTCCTCTTCCATGCTCTCTATTATCTCGGAGCATATACTTACGCAGTTGTTGCAGATATTTATGCCGTCGGGACCGAGTATGAGGTGTCCCACCTCAGATTCGTCCTTCTTGCAAAAGGCGCAGATCTTTTTAGTGTCTCTGTTATTTGGCATTTATAGTTCACATTTTTGAAAAGACTGCTTTTCAAAACCTTTCGATATAGTTTTACGCTTTTTTGGCAATGACTCTGTCAACGAGGCCGTAATCGCACGCCTGCTGTGCCGTCATGAAGTTATCTCTGTCGGTGTCCTTCTCTATCGTCTCGAGGGGCTGCCCCGTCTGCTCGGAGAGGATTCTGTTGAGGTTGTTCTTTATCTGTATTATCCTGTCGGCGTGTATCTTTATGTCGGTCGCCTGTCCCTGCATTCCGCCGAGAGGCTGGTGTATCATTATTTCGCTGTTCGGGAGCGCAAGGCGCTTGCCCTTTGCACCGGACGAGAGGAGGAAAGCTCCCATGCTCGCCGCCATGCCTATGCAAACGGTCGAAACGTCGCACTTGATATAGTTCATGGTGTCGTATATTGCCATGCCTGCGGTTATCGAGCCGCCGGGGCTGTTGATATAGAGGGAGATGTCCTTGTCGGGATCCTGCGCTTCAAGATAAAGGAGCTGAGCTACAACGAGGGAAGCGGTAGCGTCGTTAACTTCGTCTGCGAGGAATACTATTCTGTCATTGAGAAGTCTCGAATATATATCATACGATCTTTCTCCGTGATTTGTCTGTTCTACTACCATTGGTACGAGTGGCATTATGATCATCCTTTCTTAAATAATGCGTCGAATTTTGAGTTTTGGTCTTTTATTGACATAAGCCGCCCTTGCGGCGGCTTATGATTTGCGGCTTTGAGATGCGTAATTACTTGTCCTCGGCCTTTTTTGCTGTCGTTTTCTTTGCGGTTGTCTTCTTCTCGGCTTTCGGCTTTTCATCGGCGTCGGCTGCCTTTGCAGTCTTTGCTTTGGAAGCGGCGGGCTTCTTTGCGGCAGTCTTTGAAGCGGTCGGCTTCTTTTCTTCGGCCTTTTCCTCGGTGCCTTCCGCTTTCTTAGCGGTGGTCTTCTTAGCCGTCGTCTTCTTCTTAGGCTTTTCTTCCTTCTTTTCGCCCTCTGCTTCTTCCGGAGCGTTCATTTTTGCAAATTCTTCGGCGGTAACTTCCTTTGTCGTTATCTTTGCCGTATCCTTTACAAGCTCAAACGCCTTTATGCTCTTTACGTCGTAAGCGAGATCCTCAGCAGATATGCGAGCCTTTACGTCCTCGACCTTCATGCCGAACTGCGAAGCCATCTCTTCGTACTTCTTCTCGATATCCTCGTCGCTTGCCTCAATGTTTTCCGCCTTAACTATCTCGTCGAGGGCAAGCTGTCTCTTTACGTTGAGCACAGCCGCATCGCCGTAGCGTTCGGTGATGTCTTCGAGCTTCATGCCGGTGTACTGCATGAGTGCATGAGCATCTCAAGGCTGAGTCCCTGGCTCCTGAGCTGGTAGTCGTAATCTCTTACGAGGTTTTCCTTTTCCTTGTCTATAAGTACTTCGGGTATCTCGGCTTCAACGTTTTCGGTAAGAGCCTTTGTGAGCGCTTCTGCGAGTCTTACCTCTGCCTCGGCGTCGTGTCTCTTCTCTATTTTAGCCTTTATGTCAGCCTTGTATTCATCGAGAGTGTTGAATTCGGATGCGTCCTTGGCAAAGTCGTCGTCAAGGGTGGGAAGCTCTTCGTATTCTATTGCGTTGAGCTTGCACTTGAACACGGCTTCCTTGCCTGCGAGCTCATCTGCGTGATATTCGGTCGGGAAGGTTACGTTTACGTCAAACTTCTCGCCTATATTCTTGCCCTCTATCTGCTCTTCAAAGCCGGGTATAAACGTGCCCGAGCCGAGCTTTAACTTGTGACCTTCAGCCTTGCCGCCGTCAAACGCCTTGCCGTCGCAGAAGCCCTCGTAGTCGATATCTACCGTGTCGTCCTTCTTTGCGGCTCTGTCGGTGACTTCTATGGTTCTCGCATAGCGCTCGCGCGTTCTTTCAAGCTCTTCGTCAAGCTCGCTGTCCTCGGTCTTTACTACTATCTTTTCGACCTCAAGTCCCTTATACGCCTTTACCTTTACGTCGGGGAAGCGAACGAACGCAACCTTTGCGGTTATGCCGTCCTCGCTCTCAAAGTCGATGTCCGTAACTTCCGGCATTCCTGCTATTTTGTAGGGAGTTTCCTTAGCGGCGGCGTCTATTTCAGAGGGGAGAATGTCGTTTATTGCGTCCTCGTAGAAGACCTGCTTGCCGTAGAACTTCTCAACGAGACCTCTCGTTGCCTTACCTTTTCTGAATCCGGGGATGGAAATGTTTTTGGAAACCTTCTTGAAGACTTTGTTTATCGCGTCCTCAAACGTATCTCTTGAGATCACGATATCCATTTCCACCTTATTTGTTTCGGTTTCCTTGTAATTTTTTAAGCTCATGATGTGTCCTCCAAAGTACTCCGTCTCACGGCTTCTTTACGGCTCGTGAAATTTTATACAAAATTATTCTATTCTATTTTACATATTTTTTTGGAAAAGTCAAGACGTTTTTATAAAAATCGGCAATATTGGCAAAAATTTTACTTCTTATATAATAAAATAGGTGATTTAGACGAATTAAAACTCATATTTGAGCGACCTCTCAAAAAGGGACGACAGCTCATGTGCGGGGGAAGCGTCCTCGTATATCACATTGTATACCGCCCTGCATATCGGAAGCTCAACGTCAAGCTTTTCCGCCATCTCTATAAGTGCCTTTACAGTAAACTTCCCCTCTGCAAGCATTTCGTACTTTTCACCCGAAACCAGGCACTCCCCGTATTTCCTGTTGTGGCTGTACTCCGAGAAAACCGTTGCCTGATAGTCGCCCAGGTGGCAAAGTCCGTATGCCGAGAGCTCATTTCCGCCGGCGGCCTTTATAAGCCTTGCAATTTCCCGTGTTCCGCGGGACATCAGCGCACCTTTAAGGGACGTCCTGCCGAGCCCGTCGAGCATACCTGCGGCGATGCCGATGACGTTCTTCGATGCGGCGCCTATCTCGCTTCCGATAAGGTCTGTCCCGTAGTAAAAGCGTATCGTGCTGTTCGAAAACTCACGGACGAGCATCTTCTTGACGTCGTCGCTTGCGCTGTCTATGACCATGCAGTTCTGTATGCCCATGCTGAATTCCTCAACGTGCCCCGGACCGAGCCATACGGCGACCTTATTTGACGGATCCGTCTCTTCCTCGGCTATCTGCGAGAGACGGCAGCAGGTCCCTATTTCAAGCCCCTTCATGCACAGCACTATCGTCTTGTCCTTTATTCCGATTTGCGAAAGAAGTCTGCATACGTCCCTTAGTGACTGCGAGCTGACCGATATAGCTATCACGTCAGCGTCTTGTGCACACGATATGTCAGTCGAAAGCGCCACTGTTTCCGGAATTGACAGACAGCCGCTTTTTCTGAACTGCATTATTTTTTTCATGTTTTCCGACGTGCTTCTGCCGTACAGCGTCACGTTGTGCCCGACCTTATCGAGATGCCAGGCAATGAAGCTGCCCCATCTTCCGCAGCCGATAACCGTTATTTTCATCCGAAGTACCTCTCCCATCGACATAAACAGAGGGAAACCGAAGTTCCCCTCTGTGTTTTATTCGGTTATTGCGTCAAATTAATAATTTGCGAAATCAGCGACCGGCATAAGTCCCGAAAGCGTACTGAACGCAACTATCTTTACTCTGTCTGAGTCGTCTACGTGCTCTGAAGAAG